>JAJRST010000034.1 GCA_024278645.1 bacterium
TCGCCGAACTTTTCGATCAGGTCGATCGTCGCCCTGAAAACGCCGCCGTCGACGCCCACATCCTGGCCGAGAACGATCACCGATTCGTCGTCCGCCATTTTTTGATGCAAGGCCTCGTTGATGGCCTGAATCATCGTCTTTTTGGCCATCACTCGCCCTCCCCGTTTTTCAGCCAATAGTCGACGTCGGCCAATTCTTCGCGCAGATGCCAGGGCATTTCGTTATACATGTATTTAAACATATTCCGGGGATCGGGAGGGTCAAAATTGAGATATTCTTTCGCCGCCGTTTCCACCTCGCGCGCGCAGCTATCGAGAACCTCGGCGTCGCGGGCGTCGTTCCACGCCTGGCGCCGCTGGAGATATTTTTTCAGGCGGACGATGGGATCGCGCTTTTGCCATTCGGCGACCTCGTCGTCGGTGCGATAGCGGCTGGCATCGTCGGCGGTGGTGTGGTCGTCCATGCGATAGGTGAGCAGTTCGATCAACGCCGGTTTGAATTCGCCGCGGGCGCGATCGGTGTAATCCTTAACCGTGCGCCAGACGGCGAACACATCGTTGCCGTCGGCGCGTGCGCTGTCCATGCCATAGGCGCAGGCCTTTTCGGCAAAGGTGCGCGTGGCCGTCTGGCGATGCTGCGGCGTCGAAATCGCCCAGCCGTTGTTTTGAATGACGAAAACGATGGGGAGTTGCAGCACGGCGGCAAGGTTCATGCTTTCATGGAAATCGCCTTCGGAGGTGGCCCCGTCTCCCAAAACGCAGATGACGGCGCTGTTTTCTTTTTTATACTTGCAGGCGTAGGCGATGCCCACGGCGTGCGGTAAATGGCCGCCGACAATGATGGAGATGTTTGTGGTTTTCAGTCCGTCGGGAATTTTGCCGCCGCGCTCGTCGCCGCCCCAAAACAGGAAGTGATCGCGCAGAGAGATGCCGAGATGAAACAGCGTCCCGGCCTCTCGGAATGCCGGCACAAACCAATCCTCCTTTTGCATGGCGTAAGCAATGCCCACGCTCCCCGCTTCCTGCCCCTTGAGGGAAGGCAGCGTTCCCAAACGTCCTTGCCGCTGCAAGCTTTTCGCTTTTTCGTTCCACAGACGCGTCAGGTTAAGCAGTCGATACATGGCGACAATTTGATCGGGAGAGAGCTCCGCTATCTCCTTTTCATTGTTGCACGTTCCGTCTACATCCAGCAATCGATAAATATCTGATTCCGTGTCTTTATTTTCCAAGGGTGGCAATTCCATGCTTTTTTAAAACGTGGCCAATTTCATGATTATTTAATTCCGGCGGCGTAAAACGCCGGTTCATCGTCTCCGCGAAATAAGACAGCACTCTTTTTGTGACAAATTCGCGCGCCGGTACGACGCCCGTCTGCTGCTCAACGGTGACCAGGTCCACATCCAGGCCGCACGGTCGAATATGGTGCGACATTGTCGCATCCCCCGCCAGATTGAGCGCAAAGCCGTAGCTCGTCACCCATTGCGATATGCGTATGCCCATGGATGCGATTTTATTGTCGCCGACCCACAAACCGATTTGCGCCGCTTGGTCGCGCTTGCGGCTCGCCCGAACGCCGATATCCGCTAGCGTTCTCAAAGCTATTTCCTCCAGATGAAACATGTATTGAGGGATGTTTTGCTCATCCGGCGTCAATTTGAGTATCGGGTAACAAACGAGCTGCCCGGGCCAATGAAAAGTGAGGCCGCCGCCGCGAACGGTTTTATGCAGCGGGATGCCGTGCTGCGAAAAGAAATCAAACGGTTTCAGGAAATCTTTCTCGTTCAATTGCCGGGCGCCGACGGACAGACAGGGAGAATAGGCCAAAAACAAGAGGACATCCGGAATTTTTTCCTCCCGTCGTAAAGTCGCCAAATCAACGACAAAATCGTCAACCTCGGGTACATGCATCACACCAAGATCAATATAATATCCTTGCCGATATTCCTTTTCTCTTTCTATCCTGTGCCGTCCGGCCTTGCGAATATAATTCATTTACACATTCCAAAGTAACACATAACGAGAATGGAAATTCTTTTATTCCTGAAAAGTGGCGACCGTTTGCCGCTGGTTTTCACAAGCAGGGTGTTGAAAAGTGACTCTCGAGAAACTTAAAAATTGGGCCACAGAAAAAATCCAAACTCAATTTTGTGCTAAATTACTTCTGTGACAATAGAAATAACCGGATTCAAAAAATGTATCGAAAATTTTATACTTTAGACCTGGAGCCTTTGAGTCTTGGCGGCTAAATAATGACAAAAAAAGGAGGCGCAAGCGGCCTCCTTTATTTGTTATTCAATGCTTTTTTTATTTAATCATTTCCTCTGATAAGCAACAGCCGCACAAGCTGCAAAATGGCCATTGCGGCGGCGGCGACATAGGTCAACGCCGCGGCGTTCAGCACTTTTTTGGCGCCGCTGATTTCATCGGCGCGCAGGTAGCCGCCGTTGCTCAATTGCGCCATGGCGCGGCTGCTGGCGTTGAATTCCACCGGCAGGGTCACAATTTGAAACAGGACGGCGCCGGCGAAAAGCAGGATGCCGATGTCCATCAAAAAATTAAAAGACGAGACAAACATGCCGATGAGAAACAGCCAGAATCCCCAGGTGGAGCCGATGTTGGCCACCGGGAAAAGAGACTGGCGAACATTGAGCGGCGCATAGGCCGTGGCATGCTGGATGGCGTGCCCGGTCTCGTGCGCCGCCACACCCAGCGCGGCCAAAGAAGTGGAGCGATACACTTCCGAAGAGAGCCGTATTTTTTTTGCGCGCGAATCATAATGATCCGACAACGTGCCGCCGACCTCTTCCACTTCCACGTCGAAAATATTATTTTGCCGCAGCAGGTTTTCCGCCACTTGCCTGCCGGTCATGCCGACCGACGAATGCACTTTGCTCCATTTCGCATAGGCGCTGCGAATGGCAAATTGCGCGTATATGCTCAAAGCAATTGCCGGTATAAGTAAAATAATTGTTCCATCTAAAGGCCAAAACATATAATCCTCCGTTTTATATAAAATACATCTTGATTATTAGGATGCCCAAGCAATCAATTTGTTTCAATCTTTTTGCAGCCATTTTTTCATTTTCTCTTCAAGCGAGGGCGCAATGAGAATGACGCCGAGAAAAAGGAAAAGCATCCCCGGTATAATCGGCAATATCAAACCCAAAAGGCCGATCAACAACAGGGGTATGGCAATAAAGCCCTTCACTTTGCTGAAAAAGCGAATCTCCCGGCGAAGTTTTGTGCCTCGTCTCCTCATAAATCACCTGAGTATGAACGGGGCGGCGCCCAAAAGACCGCCGTCTTCCAGGCGAACATCAACCCGCCACTCCCCGGCTTTATCCGGGGACATATCCATGCGCGACCAACCGGCGTTTGTCGACGGATCGATCGTCACCTTTTTTCGCGCCA
>JAJRST010000461.1 GCA_024278645.1 bacterium
GGCGATCCACGGTTCGCGATAGTGAAACAGCAGGTTTTGCGAGGCCTGATCCTTTTTCTGCCAGTGCGCCAAAAGGGAGCGGCCGGTGCCGAACAGGTTGCCCAGGCTGATGTCGATGAGGCCGGTAAAGTAGCCCTTTTCTTCGCCGGCGCCGGGGGTGTAGCCGACGACGCCGTCGAATTTGCTGGTGTTGCCTTCTTCCACGGTGATCAGCAAACCGCCTTCATTATCCCTGGCCAGAAAAACCTGCGCCGGCTCGACGCGTCGGAAAAAGCCGAGCTTCATCAGGCGCGAGGGAATTTGCGACACCTTGTTATAATCGTAAACGTCGCCCTCCTTTATGCGAAGCTCGCGCAGGATGACGCTTTTTTTGGTAATTTCATTGCCGATAATTTGAATCTCTTTGATGATGAGCCTCGGCCCCGGCGCCGCTTTCCATTTCAGGTTTAGATTGTTTTGTTTCAGGGAATCAAAGGCGATGCCCTCAAGATCAAACCTGGCGAAGGGATGCCCGCGTTTTTCAAAATCGGTGATCGCCAGATCGATGTCGCGTTCAATTTTAGCAACGTCGAGTTTGCGCCCGGGACGTATGGAAAAACGGTCCCGCAGATGCTCGGTTTCATCTTTGTTCAATCCCGTAAACAGCATTTCGCCGGCGCTTATTTTATCGCCTTCGGAGATGTAAACGTCGATGACGGCCCCGGAGCTGTCCTCTAAAACCATGTAGGTCAGGGAATCAATGCGTGTGAACGGCCTGCCCGCTTTCGTGTAGGCCCGCAACAATGCCGTGCAATTTTGGGGCAACGCATCTGGGTTGAACGGCGAGTTTTTCTTCACGCCAAAAGCTTTGCGGGCGCTCGACCCGTTCATGGACTCCAGGCCGTAAAACTGAATGCGTTTAACGGCAAGCGTTTTTTTGCCTTGTTGCGCAAAAAGACCCGGGAGCATCAACAGCAGAAAAAGAAATTGTAGGTTCGTCTTCTTCATCATTTTTCAGCGAAAGGCCGCTGTAACCTGGGCGCGGCCGGTATGGATAACCTGGTTTCGTTCGGGCTCGTTTCTGCCGCTGTAGGAAACAGTGGCCTGAATAACTTGTGATATTCGATAGTCAAAGCGCAAGTCCCAACGCATGGATTGACCGGCGCTGCGGCCGTTGGCCATTTCATAAGGGATAACGCGATCCTTTGGATTGACGTTTACATAACTCCATTCGAACTCGCCGCGCAAGCGACCTTTGCTGCGAAAGGAATAGGTTACTCTGGGAATCAGGGCGTAGGATTGCACTTGCGTGGGCCTCTCGTAAACCCGATCCTCTTCCCAGGAGAAGCGACCCTCGAGAGCGATTTTCAGCATACTTTTCGGCGTCAGCGAAAGGTCGGTTTTGAATTGCGTCGCGTAAATATCTCTGTTTTGTCTGCCCTCATAGTTAAAATAGCGGGCGGTTCTCTTTTGCATGATTTCCGTTTGCGAGCTAAAGATATTGGAAAGGCGAGCCGTCACCCGCGCTGACTTTTCCCTCTCGGTGCGTTCTTCACCACCCTCCAGGAACTGGTTGTTCAGTTCATCTCGCGTTCTATAGCGCAAACGAAGGGAAAAGCGGCGGCTTCTTTCAAAGAGAAATAAATCCTGACGCAATTGCAGATAGCCGAAAATCGTCGAGTCCGTTTGAAAGGTGTTTGTGCGCACCAGGTAGACATCCTGCATATTGTCCGTCTGTGTGCGCTCTTCGATGGCCACATACGTTTCCGCCGACAGCGCGCGAACCGATTTTTTCCAAAAAGGATCGGATTTTTTGCTAGCCGAAGGTCTGCCGAGAACGCGGCTCGGTTCCAGTCGCAGACGTGTGCTGGTTTTTAACTCGATGGTCGGTATGAATTGATCGGTGGTCAATATGCGCAGCACGTGGTCGCCGAGAGGATCGTACACATATTCGTTGAGCTGCTCGTCAAAGCGATAATTGCCATCTCCTTCCTGCACTTTGATGTAAACGCGTTCCTTGCGCGCCGTCGCCGTGTTGGAAATTTGATAGTTCAGATTAGCGTTGACGGCTCGTTTCCAGGGCGTCAACTGCATGCGTAATTCGGCGAGATCGGTTCGGCTGTCGCTCAGCTCGGCGTTGGCGTATGTTTTAAGACGATGAGTAAAATCGACCGAAGCGGTAAACGCTTTGATCTGCTGCAACTTTAACTGAAAATTTTGCGTGTTGGCAAAAGACTTGTCGACAAACCGGTCAAAGCCGATGTACTCTTTGTCGTCTCGCTGAGACACGCGACCGGATAAAACAATTTTCTTAAACGGTCGAATCTCCAAACCGCCGGCGAGGTCCGAGAATTTAAAGCCGGTATGCAGCGTGTCGGACCAGTTTTCCTTTTTCACTTCGCCTTCATATTCGAACAAAGGCTTTATTTTCCACACGTCCCATTCGGCATTGCCTTTTTGGCGACGCCAGTCGCCGAGTTGATTTTGCACAATGTTGTTTCGAGAAATTTTTTCAAAGCGATAATTATAAGTAGGCCATTTTGGTCTTTTAAAGCGATTCTCTACCTGCCAGCGCGTCGAAGTAAAATAATCGCCCTTTTTAATGTCGCCATACTCGCCGCCGATGCTAAAGCCGGAAAAGGGTTCGTACATGGCGCGAACTTCCTTGACGTCCTCCTCCCTGCTCGTCTGTTGCGGCAAATCCCAACGCCGATTGTATTCGATTTCCGTCGTACGGTCGATGTCGCTAAAACGGTTGTCTACTTTTCTGTATCGGCTGTTAAAGACGAACTTGCCGAGGTTTCTGTTAAAGAGGACGATCTTTTGCGGTTGCAGCGAGAGCTGCCAGTTCTGCGCCAGGCCGACGTCATCATCGTTGTCAAGTTTTGAAAAAGAATTCTTGTCATAATTGCTGACGCCAATTTCGCTACTTACACTTAAAAAAGAAAGCGGTGTAAGGTTTATGGAAAAATCGGCCACGTCATGGCTTTTGGGCAGCGGCAGCAGAATGACAGGGGCATAGCGGCCGTTGCCCTTGCCCGCATATTCAAAAACCGCATTGCCCCTGTATTCATAGGAACCCAAACCCTCGCTCACATCGGAAAAGCTGACATTGTACTCGCCGAGATTCTCACCGGCGTAAACGTAGATGCTGTCGATGAGATTGTAACGGCCCTTTGACGGGCCGACATACGTCGCGCCGTCAATGACCGCTTTTAATTGATCGTCGCCAGCTTTTTCCAGAATCTGACGGTACTCGTCGGTCAAAACAAAATCCAGGGGGTTGTTCTTGTCATCCGCCTCATGAAGGTAGATGACGCCAATTTTTAACCGGTCGTTCCACAGGGCGCCGGAGACGGCTGCGGAGTAGAGGCTGCGCCGATACTGTTCATCCGAGTACTGAAAATCAACGGTGATGCGCGAATCCGAGGTGATCAGGCGGCGGCGGGAAAAAGTGATTTGCGCGGACGAATAGTCGATGATATAATCGTTGGTCTCCCCGCGAATCATCAGTTCGCCGTCAATGAAAACGCGCTCCGTCCCCGCTAAAACAATAATGTCGATTTGCCCGCGATCCCCTTTGAGCTGGTAGGGACCCTGGTTGCCCTCCCGGCCCATGAACTGCATGGAAAAGTATTTTCCGCGGGAAACGGCGGCCGAGACGCGCGCTTTGAAACTAGAATAATTGGCCTCGCCCATGGCGCCCTGCAGTTTACGATTATAGCGCGCAAATTGTGTCTCGCCGTACTGAATATTAAAGTCGCCCATGGTGACGGCGAGGTTTGGCGATTTAATTTGGATGAACACTTTATCAATTTCCTGAAGGTTCTGCGTCGTTCCTTCCGGCTGGATGGGCGTGGATTGATCGGTTAGGGCGGCAACCACTTCGACGTTGTCGCCCACCTTGCCGCTCACATTAATATTCAACGCCGAATTAACTTTGAGACCGCGATTGGAACCGACGGTGACGCCGCGAGTAATACTGCCGCTTTTGGTGAGCTGCGCGGCATAGTCTTCCTCATCGACGGTGCTTTGCTTATGAAGGTCTGCGGGGCCGGTTGGGGCGCCGAAAACGCGATGTTGAATGAGACGATGCGAATAGCTTTTTTTCAATTTATAGGGAAAGACTTTATAGATAATGCGAATTTCCACGCCCTTGGCCACGGGTTTGAAAAAGCGCAGTTCACCGTCGATATAATTGATTTGGTATTTTTCTGGCGGCAGTTTGTTGTTGTTTAAAAAGACGGTTTCCGACTTTTCGATGATGAGACTGTCCGGCAGCAGGTAGGGGCCGCGGCGGCCTTCACCGAGAAAAACCAGGTCTTTTTCATAAAGGCTGATGGATTCAAGCGTGCCGCTTTTTTGTGAGAAAAGAGAGGCCGAGAATATCAAAACAAAGATTAAAATGTAGCACCAATATTTCACCCAAGCCGCGCCCGAAGATTAGTTTGTCCACAAAAGTTCAAATACTTGTATACGATGATTAGAAGCATCCGCCACGAAAAGCTTGTTGCGCCGGACATCGACGTCGTAAGGTTCAAAAAAGGCGCCGAACTTTGCTCCCAGCGACCCTAATTGCAAAAGAAGGCGGCCCTCTTTATCAAAGGCGAAAACCCGGTTCAGCTCCGTGTCAGCCACAAAAATATGCCCCTCCTCATTGACGCAAAGTCCTTTTGGCGTCTTTAACAAAGAATCCCCAATGGTTTTAATAAAATTGCCGTAATAATCATATACCATAATCTTACCGGCATCGCTGTCGGTTACGTAAACAATATCATCGGTGGATACGAAAACATGCGAAGGATCGCGCAACACGCCCTGCCCCCAATCAAAATCGCCAAAGGTGACCTCGGGTTCAAAAGAGGCGTTTAGTTTCGTTATTCTTTCGTTCTGCGAATCGACGACAAAAAAATCGCCGTGCAGGCTGAGACAAACGGAACGGGGAAACTCGAATTGATATTTCGGCTCCCAGTTCTCATTGGAATAATAGGAAGTAATCCAGTTCAGGTCCTTGTCGTACCGTTCAATGCGGCTGTTCTGATAATCGGCGATATAAATGTCCAGCGAGTTATAGACAAAAATATCGAGCGGCATTTGAAATTGTTCTTTTTCCCAGCCAAAGCCGCCGATGAAGGACAGCAACTGACCCCGGCTGTTGAATTTTTGCACCCTGTTGTTGCCGGTGTCGATAACGTAAATATTCCCGTTTGCGTCGCTGGAAACGCCGCGGGGATGGTTGAACTGCGCCGGAAGGTCGCCCTTTTCGCCAAAGGCAAACAAGAAACGCGCGCTCAACTGTTTGTCGTCGGCAGAAAAGACGACGGATATCAGTATTATGTGCAGGATAAAATACTTTACAGTTTTCATAATCCTTCAACGGCTAAAAATAAAAAACCCGAAAAGCATCGGGCTTGTATGTTAAATTGGCAAAAAAGGAAAATGTTCCGGCTGCAGAAAAAACTTTATTTCAGATAATGATACAACTTGCGTTCATCGGGATAAATGACGCGATGATGCGAGCGGCGCATATCCTTGCATTTTCGCCAACGATTATAGGCCTCGATGATATCATTGTCGTATTTTGCATATTCGTTCAATTCCTGAGTGCTCAATCGTAAACCGCCGTTGGCCTTTTCTTTCATTAAAACAATATCAAATCTTTTAAGTTTCTCGTATTTTAGCACGCCTTTAATAAACTCGTCATTTCTGGGGTCTGTATCGTATACAATCCATTCCTTGGAGGCCTGTTTTGGAAAAAATATCCTGCCTAATTTGGGAAAAATGAATTTGTTGGAGGCAAGGGTGAAAATACTGACCAGGACTGCGGTAATAAATATCGTCCAAAAAGTTTTGGGTTTATTTGTGACGAACCGGAACAA
>JAJRST010000035.1 GCA_024278645.1 bacterium
GGCCCGTGTCGATAAATTTTTTTATGGCGTCGACAAATCCAAACCGCTCCACCGTCTCCATGGCCTTGCCGAATGATCCGACGCCGGGAAAGACCACCTTGTCGGCCTCTGATAAATCCCCCGGGGTTGACGTCACCCGGGCGTCGGCGCCGCACTTTTCCAGCGCTTTTTGCACGCTGCGCAAATTGCCCGCTTCATAGTCGATGATATAAATCATAGCAGCACTCCCTTTGTCGACGGCACGCCGCGCTCGCCGTCATCCGTTTTAAGCGCCATTCTCAGGGCGCGCGCCAGGGCCTTGCTCATCGCCTCAAGCGCATGATGCCGGTTGGCGCCGTGCAGCAGTTCAACATGCAATGTCACCCTGGCGTTCATGGCAAAGGCGCGCAAAAATTCTTCATAGAGTTCGCCGTCAAATGCTCCGATTCGCGTCAGAGCCAGCGGGCAATGAAAATGCAGAAATGGACGCCCGGAGACATCGACGACGGCTCGCGCCAAAGATTCATCCAGGGGGCAATAGGCATGGCCGAAACGAGCGATGCCCTTGCCGTCGCCCACGGCTTGCGCCAGCGCCTGCCCGAGGACGATGCCTACATCCTCCACCGTATGGTGGCCGTCGATGTGCAAGTCGCCTTGCGCTTTGACGATGAGATCAAAGCCGGCGTGTTTTTGCAGGGCATCGAGCAGATGATCGAAGAATCCGATGCCCGTGTCGATCGAACTTTTGTTCGAGCCGTCGATATTCAGCTCGATTTGAATGTCCGTCTCTTTTGTCTTGCGTGTGATGAGCGCCGCGCGCGCCATGGCAGACTCCTATTGATATTTTTTCATAATGACTTTCAATGTCTCCAAAAGGAGATCATTTTCTTCCTTAAAGCCAATGGTGATTCTTTGGTGTCCCTGCAACAACGGATAAGAGCTGACATCGCGCACCAAAACGCCGCGACTCTTTAACTACCGGAACAGATCCAATTCGTCCGGCCCCTTGACGAGCAAAAAGTTTGCCGCCGAGGCAAAGACCTCGATGCCGCGAATCTTTTTCAATTCCGCGTAAAGTCGCCGCCTTTCGACTTTTAAGTAGTCGACCTGTTGTTGCATGGCGCGACGCTCCTGCAAAAGTCGCAGCGCCGCCATCTCGGTAAAAATATTCACATTATAAGGCAGGTTCACTTTGCGCAATTCGCGAATCACTTTCTCATTGCCGATAAAATAGCCAAAGCGCAATCCCGCCATGCTGAACGCCTTGGAAAAAGTTCGCGATATCAAAATGTTGTCATGTTTTGCCAACAAGCTGACCGCCGACCAGTCGCTGAATTCACCGTAGGCCTCGTCAAAAAAGACCAGGCCTTGCGTTGCGCGGCATATTTGCTCCACCGTCTCCCGTTGCAGCTCGAACCCGGTCGGATTGTTTGGCGAACAAATAATAGTCAGCTTTGGATTCAACGATGCGATCGCTTTTTGAAAACGTTCCAGCGGATAGTCTTCCCCCGGCGGCTGCGGAATCTCCACCGGTTTGCCGTCATAAATATCCGTGTACAGATGGTAGAGCGAAAAGGTCGGCGTCGTGTACAACACTTTATCGCCCGGTTCGAGCGTCGCCGTCAGCAGCGTCTGAAACAACTGGTTGGAGCCGTTGCCGAGTAAAATTTGCTGCGACTTTACACCGTGCCATGCGGCCAGCTTTTGCAGCAGCTCCGGCGACTCGTTCACCGGATACCTGTTCCAGGGCGCCGTCTTTATCGTTTCAGCGACCTCGTCCTTTAAAAACTGCGGCACGTCGAAAGGACTTTCGTTCTGATTCAGCTTGACCCGAAATTCCTTTTGCGGCGGCGATGCATAGCCGGCAAGCTTTAACACCGACGGTTTGATAAATGACGTCATTTATTTCATTCTCCTGTCAATAGCCGCGGCATGGGCGTCCAACCCCTCGTTTCCGGCAAAGGCTTTTATCTTTTCGCCGTGCTTTTTTATCGCTTGTTTGCTGTAGGCGATGATGCTGCTCACTTTGAGAAAATCTTCGGCGCGCAAAGGCGAAAAAAATCGCGCCGACCCGTTCGTCGGCAAAACGTGATTGGGCCCGGCCCAATAGTCGCCCACCGCTTCCGGTGAATAGTGGCCGAGAAAAATGGCGCCGGCGTTTTTAATGCTTTTGAGAAGCTCCCAGGGATCGTCCACATGCAGGCCCAGGTGCTCCGGCGCAATGTCATTGCTGAACTCGACGCACTCGCGCATATTTTGCATGAGAATGATGGCCCCATAGCCGTCCACGGCCTGGTTAATGATCGCCTCGCGCGGCAACTTTTTCGTCTGCGCGGTCACTTCCGCCGCCACGGCGTCGGCGAGCGCCGGCGAATCCGTGGCCAAAATGGCCGAAGCCAGCGGATCGTGCTCCGCCTGCGCCAGCAGATCGGCGGCGACAAATTCGGCATTGGCGGAATCGTCGGCGATGATCAGCACCTCGCTGGGCCCGGCGACCATATCGATGCCGCACTGGCCATAGAGCAGCTTTTTCGCCGTGGCCACATAGATATTGCCGGGCCCGACGATTTTATCCACCCGCGGTATGCTCTCTGTGCCAAAAGCCAGCGCCGCAATGGCGTGGGCGCCGCCGACGCGGAACACCTTTGTTACGTCCAGCTCCTTTGCCGCGGCTAAAATAGTCGGATTCATCCGTCCCTGTTCGTCGCACGGCGTGGTCATAAAAATTTCCGTGACGCCGGCCACTTGCGCCGGAACCACGCCCATGAGCACGGATGAGGGGTAGGCGGCGCTACCTCCGGGGACGTAGACGCCGACCCGCTCGATGGGCGTCACGCGCTGACCCAGCACGACGCCGTTCGCCTCCCAATTGAGGCGCGACTGCGGCAACCCTTTTTCATGAAATTTACGAATGTTGTCGCGGGACTCGCGTATAATCGCAAGCAGGTTTGGATCCAGCTTCGCATGAGCATTTTCAAGCTCCTGCTGCGAAACCGAAATCGGGTATTGCAGCAGGTCGACATTGTCAAACTTTTCAGCGTACTCGCGCAGCGCAACGTCGCCTTTTTTTCTCACATTGCTCAGAATATCGGC
This sequence comes from bacterium, assembly GCA_024278645.1. Classification (GTDB taxonomy): domain Bacteria; phylum Zhuqueibacterota; class Zhuqueibacteria; order Residuimicrobiales; family Krinioviventaceae; genus JAJRST01. The sequence continues at coordinate 3,073 of JAJRST010000035.1, forward strand.
CACGGCGCGTTCCACATCCTCGGAAGTTTCGCTGCGGCGCGACTCGAATCGTTGCAAAAACTGCTTTATACTATCGCCTTTGTAGATTTGCATACTTTCCTCGGCCAACGAAAAAACTCAATAAATGACTTTGTTCAACGGATATTCGATAATGTCCTGGGCGCCGGCGCGCTTCATCGCCGGGATCAGGTTGCGCACGGTGGATTCATCGACGATAATCTCCACGGCCACCCATTCCTCGCCGTACAGGTGAGAAATGGTCGGCTTTTTCATGGCCGGCATCTGCTGCATCAAGGCGTCCAGCTTGTCCTTGGGCACGTTCATTTTCAGGCCCACCTTGCCTTCCGATTGCAGGGCGGCCTGCAGCATCATGTTGAAATTCTCGATCTTTTCGCGCTTTTTGGGATTCGCCCAGCTCTCCTTATTGGCGATGAGCATGGTGCGGGATTCCAGCAGCGTCTCCACAATGCGCAGGTTGTTGGCGCGCAGCGAACTGCCGGTCTCGGTCACCTCGATGATGGCGTCCACCAGCGTCGGCGCCTTCACCTCCGTGGCGCCCCAGGAAAATTCCACCTCGGCCTCGACGCCGTTCTCCTTTAGCCAATCCGTGGTCAGGTTGACAATTTCCGTGGCAATGCGTTTGCCCTGCAAATCCTTGACGCTTTGAATGTCGGAATCATTGGGAACGGCCAGCACCCAGCGCACCGGGCGTTTCGTCCTTTTGGAATAGGTCAGGGAATCAACTTCCACGACATCGGCGCGGTTTTCGAGAATCCAGTCTTTTCCGGTCAGACCGACATCGAAAACGCCGTCCTGAACATAGCGGGCGATTTCTTGCGCGCGAATGAGAATGGCCTGAATTTCGTCATCCTCGATGGAGGGAAAATAGGAACGGCTGCTCACGGAAAAGTGATAGCCGGCTTTTGCCAGCAGCCGAAAGGTCGATTCCTGCAGGCTGCCCTTGGGCAGTCCGATTTTCATTACATTGTCGTCGATTTCATTCAAATTAGCCATGCGTTCTCCTGTGTTTCTGTTTCGGTTGAGACAAAAAAAAAGCCTTCCATTAATCGGAAGGCTTGACATTGACTTTAGCATTTAAAGATGCAGCTCACCAACCTCCCGTGCAAGAGTATTTCAAATGATGATGATTTTTGGTATGATGATTCTGCATTATAGTTCTCTTTTTAGTGAAGATAAAGATAAGGCCTTTATATCAAAGATGCAACCACTTTATTTGTTTTTTGCAGCATTTCAAGGGCCAGACTTATGGCGCCGACGCAGCCGGCGTCGTTGCCCAAAACCGCGCGTTTCACTTTAACGCCCTTCATCGCCGGCTTCATGGCCTTCAGCTCAATGGCTTTGTGGATTCTGGCGATGAATGCATCGCCGGCATCGGCGACGCCGCCGCCAATGACGATCATCTCCGGGTTGAAGATATTGACCAGGCTGGCAAAGCCGGTGCCCATATAGTCGATGGCCATATCGATAGCCTCGTTGGCTTCATGCTCGCCTTCGGCGGCGCGCTGAAATACGATCTTTGTGGTCACATGCTCGGGGACGGTCTTTTTGTTCGCGGCCATGCGGCTCACATATTCGCGCAGGATGGCCGGGGCCGCCGTATACAGCTCAAAACACCCGCGACCGCCGCAATTGCAGGGAAGGCCGTTGTGAACAATCATCATGTGCCCGATCTCCGCCCCGGCGAAATGACTGCCGCGGTATAGCTCGCCGTCAATGAGAATGCCGCCGCCGATGCCGGTGCCCAGCGTGGCGCAAATGACGTTTTTAACGCCCCTTGCCGCCCCTTGCCTGGACTCGGCAAGAGCCATGATGTTGGCGTCGTTATCTACCCACACAGGAATGCTGAATTCATCTTGCAATGTACCGCGAATATCGGTATCGGCCCATTTTTTTATATTCGGCGTACGACCGACGAGCCGCCCTTTTTCGAAATCAATGGCCCCCGGGCTGCCGACGCCGATGGCCGACAGTTCGCCGCCATTTTTTTTCGCCTCTTGCACCAGGTTTCTGACAGCCTGAAACATAACCTGAAAAACCTGCTCGCCCGATTGGTCGGCGCGACTGGGCAGCTTGTCTTTGAATAGTATGGCGCCTTGATGGTCTCCCAAAGCATATTTTAAAAAAGTTCCTCCAAGATCCAAACCGGCAAAGTACTGGACTTTCCCTGCCATGCAGCTTCCTTTCGTGTTCATATCACATTCTTGTTATAGGCAATTTTAAGCTAGGTCAACGATGCGCGGAAAAAGCCAGACAAACCTGACAGCATTGCCTGCTCATGGAGCGGCGTTTTGTGTGAGGGTTTGTAAAGTAAAATATAGAAAAATTATTCATAAATGCAAATGTAATGGTGCGATGATCTCATTCAGTATGTCGCAATTATTATTTTTCATTTTGCAGAGGAAAAGGGTGATGGGAGGCCGGAAGCCGCAGCCGGAAGCTCGAATTCCGGTCTGCCGTCCGCGGACTGCGGAATTTTGACAGTCAAATAACGCTTATAACTCCGAGAATTCTCCATTCACTTGTTCATAAACTTCCAAGGTGCCGATGTCGATCGCCGGCTTGTCCATTACAAAGGCGTAAACGTCGATCTCCCGGTACAGCCACTTGATGAAATGCCCCGGAGCATCCCGGTTGTTCTTTTGCGACAGGTAGGCCTTGTAAAGCGCGACGTGCGCCGCGGGATGCAGGTACAAGGCGGGACAGACAAAGTTCGATGGCGGGCGTTGCGGCTTTTCCTGAAAGTCGATGACCCGGTTCGTTTCGTCGAATTTTACCACGCCGCGCTGCGTCAATCTCTCAGGATCGTGCAACTCCTGGGCGACGATGACCGTGCTTTTTTTCTCTCTGAAAAACCGCTGCAAATCGATAAAATCAGATTGAAAGATATTGTCGCCGGCGGCGACGAGCAGGTCGTCCTCGACATCCTTTTGCTCGATGACAAATTGAATGTCGGCGATGGCGCCCAGGCGCGTCTCGTTGCTCGTGGTGCCGTCGTTGACGATTTCCACCGTAAAGTGAAAGCCTGCGGCGGAATTGACGCCGTCCGCCCACTGCCTGAAAATAGTCGCAAATTTCTCGTTGGTGACGACATAGACGACATCCATTTCCGGCATGGCGTTAAATTTTTCCAGCAGGTATTCAATAATGGCTTTGCCGCCTATGCGCAGCAGCGGCTTGGGACGATCCTTGGTCAACGGATACAGACGCGTTGCATATCCGGCGGCGAGAATAATCGCTTTCATCAAAGGGCCTTTGTGTATTGGATATTTGAAAAAACAGGTTTTGCTGCAAAAGACGCGTAACTGTTCAGGTATCCACTTTGGCAGAATACCGGTTAAAACGAAAAGTCATTGCGAGCGCTCCCGCTGTGGCTATTAGCGTCTTTTCCATCAGTTATCATGTTTTCTGTTCAGGAGATCGCCACAGGCGTCCCGCCGGCGGGAGCGCGCGGCAATCTCACGCATCAGGAACTTCTCTCTACAAGCCCAATAACGGTTTCCGGGCGGGACGCCTTCGCGATGACTTTTGGGCTTGATATGTTGTGTTTTTAGAGACTATGAAAGTAAATTTTTGAATTTAGGCTGAATAGTTACAAAGGCGCAGCATCGCCGTGAAAGCGACGCCGGGCTTTCGCGAATGGTTTGGACATGAATACGTTAAAAAACGGAAATCGCCGGAAGATTTATTCAAGAACAAAAAGCTTGTCTTTTACCTGTTTCAGCGTCACCGTTTGGCCATAGTGCGGCCGAAACAGCGCCACATGTTTTGACAAATCGATTTGATACTCGATGGCCGGCCGGCGGGCGCCCTGGCTCCAGGATTCCACCAGCTTGAGCTCGGTCTCCACTTCCTTGTCCCCGATTTTCACCTTAAAAGGCGTGCCCGGTTTGGGAAACAACTTTAAGCTTTCCTGCAAAACCAGGATATATCTCTTCAGCGCCTCCTCGCCCGATAGTTTTCGACGATATACGACCGGCGTTTTCATACTCGACTTCTCCATTTTTATAAACATTACGTACTAATTTTATCAAAAGCCAGGTTGTCCGATTTTGCATGATATTTCTTTGTAAATATTCGTTGCACCTCCTCGAGCGTCGTCTGTTTTTGGCGCAGCTGCTCATCGACCACGGGCGAGTCCGTCCACGTCAGCGTGTTTATATCCGCGCGGTCGATGTATAAAATGCCGTTCAGGTGATCGATCTCGTGTTGCAACACAACCGCCAACAGCCCCTTTACTTTTATTTCGATCTCGTCCCAGTTTATATCCCTGGCCGTGACGATGACCTTTTCAAAGCGCGGCACACTGGCCTGCAGGCCGGGCAGGCTCAAACATCCTTCAAACTCGAATTTTCGCTGTTCGCTGGTGGCGATAATTTTCGGATTAAAGAGAATGTATTCATTTTCACGATCGCTGCAAACCAGCATCTGTTTTTGTACATTCACCTGCGTCGCAGCGAGGCCGACGCCGTCTTCTTTGTACATGGTTTCGAGCATATCTTCAATGAACTTGTCGTCAAGCTCATCTTTTGTATAGGGTTCGGCCACTTTTCTCAACGTCGGGTGGCCGTATTTTATGACCTGCAATATCGCCATATATTGTCAATTCCTCTCCTGCTTTTTTCGTCGCTCGCCCGCCTGCCGCCACAGCTCCTTTTCTGCATCTGTCCGCGGCATCAGTTCGGGAACCGGCGTCGGCTTCATATCGTCATCCAGGCCAATGAGTATAAAAACGGCCGAGGCCGCCAATACTTCATCGCCGGCATAGGTATCCTCGGCAAAGACGTGCACGTGAATTTCCATCGACGTGCGAAAAGCCCGGACAATTTTGGCCGCGACTCGCGCCACATGGCCGACTTTGAGCGGCCTTTTAAAAACCACATTTTGCACGCTCGCCGTATTCACGCGCACATTGCAATGACGCCGCGCGCAAATCGACGCCGCCATGTCCATCCACGCCATGATGACGCCTCCAAAGCAAGAACCGACCGAATTGGCGTCGGCCGGCCTGACGATGAGGCTCATCTCGGTCAAACTGTCCGACGGATATTTTGCTGTTTTGCTCATTTCGCCGCGCTATATTGTTCGTCTGCATGATAAGAACTGCGAACCA
>JAJRST010000462.1 GCA_024278645.1 bacterium
ACGTCATGAAAAAGACGACGCCGGCGTCGTTGTCTCTACAATTGAAGCGCCGGAAGGCGTGCAGGTGATAAGAAAGAAATAAAACCTAACATTGAAACAATACCACCCTGTCGGGTAAAGAACCGTCTGTTTTTTCACTTTTCGTCTGTAAGGGAGGTGATAGCTTTTCAAAATGATTATTATTGTGACTGAAAAATTGAATTAAAAGAAGGAGGCGAGGGAACACACATTTTTTATGAAAACGTATTTTCTTTGCAGTGAATAACAAAAGGAGATCGATAATGAAACGAAAAGTTTTTATTATCACGTGCTTGTTTGTGATGATGACGCTGGGCGGCGCAATGGCCCAGGATACATTGGTCGTTGCATCGGGCCTGGGCACTCTTAATGACGCCATTTCGGCAAACCAGGGCGACAAAATCTACAAGCTGGAAGCAGAGGGCTATTATATTTTAAATGCGCCGATCGAGAATTCGGGCTTTGATCTGGTGATTGTCGGCCCAAAGTATTCGGACACGATCAGACCCGCCGTCATTCAGACGGGAACCCTGGCCGATGGCTCGGTGATGAGCGAGATGTTTTCCGTGCTCGGCGACCTGACGCTGAAGAATGTCTATTTGGTCAACGCCAGTTTGGACGGCCAGATCGCCAATGGCGTCTACACTCAAAAAGCCAAATCAAAAGTCGTTATTGACAACTGTGTGGTGGACCCGGTTGGAACGGGATGGTTTAGTGTGACGAATGTCGACAGTTGTGATATCTTTGTCACGAATAGCAAGCTGTTGCGTTCAGGCTCTACCAGCGCCATCAATGACGGGCCGATGATTAACCTGATGCCGACCTTTTATGTCGACAGCCTTTACTTTGAGAATAACACATTTGTCTCGACGGGAACATGGTTTATTGTCGCCCATGCAAATCCGACTGTCGTCAACTTTACCTGGATAAACCACAATACCTTTGTGCATCACAAAAGTCAGCTCGACTGGGTGTCGTATGAAAACGAGTATTATCTCACCAACAACCTGTTCTTTGATTTCATGACGACGCCGTATCTTTACGACTGGGATCAGTATTTCGAACCATTTCTCGACGGCACGCACCTTAACCTGATTTGGGCCGACACGCTTGAACTGGCCGGCGGAGAGCCAAAGCCGGGCGATACGGCAGGGTTGAAATTTTCTCCAACCGATCCTTTTACCTCTATTGGGCCCGTATGTCCAAGTTGGGGGGATAGCGAAGGCGACCTGACCTTAAAGCTGTTCAAATGGGATACGGATTACGCCACAACCGTTGCGGCGGCCCCCATTGCTGAAGAAACTTTTGTAAACTTTTCAGATAACGCCGCCCTGTGGATGGCTTTTGACGAACAGCCTGCAGGCGACTATTTGTGGCAACTGAGCGACGCGAGGCAAACCGTCGGCGTCTGGAAGTGGACGGACGCCCCTGAAGCGGTGACCAGCTATTTTAACGGCCAACAAGTAGACGGACAATACGCATTCAGAATCATCGACGCTTCGGGCGACCATCAGTTTACCAATGGAACCCAGTGGGTTCCGGTGCAATTGTTGCCGGCCGAAGGCGGCAAACATTACGAGCCGCTGCCGTCGCAACGCGTCCAATTCATTGAATACAACCTGTTCCATACCGAACAAATGTTTAAAGATTTTGCCCAGATGACTATGGATGTGGACTCGATCCCGGACGGCTACATTATGCCTCTGTTGCAGCCTTATCCCGAAGTGATCACCAGGGAAGGCCCGATGTTCGCCGATGACGCCAACTGGCCAAATTTTATCTACGGCAACACCATTGAAGATCAGGACCCACAATGGACGGATGATCAAATCTATACCGTATCGCAGGCCTTTTACGAATGGAATATTCCGGCAAGCTTTGTGCATTGGGGCCTGGATCCGGGAACAACGCCGGATCAGTGGCCAAAGTGGCATTGGGACCTTGACGGCGACCCCGGCAACCCGGAAGCCTGGCCGGTTTTTGACGGCACATACCAGAACCCAACGCTGCTCACCGGCTCCATTGAGAAGCTGCCGCTTGGCGATTTGAACTGGTTTCCGGAATCGAAAGCTGTCTGGGAGGCGCATCAGGAAGAAATTGCCGATTACATCAAAAGCTTGAATACGGACCGGTTCGATCCGACTGATATATCGGAATTTGCCTGGAATTTTGACAACGACGCCGAAGGCTGGGTGCAAGGCCCCTCCAACAATATTGACGGCTTTGGCTGGCAGGAGGGCGGCTACATTGGCGGCTCTATAAACGGCCCCGACCCGTACATCTTTTCACCGGATAATTTAAACATCGATATTTCCGCCGCCAAATTCCTCAAGATAAAGATGAAGAACGCCACTGCTTCCACGTTAGGGCAGATTTATTTTACAACAAACAGTCAACCCGATCTGAGCGAGGACAAGCATAAGGATTTTCCGATTGTCGCCAATGACGATAATTACACAGAATATATCGTGAATATGTCCGACGTTCCCGGATGGGCCGGCGTTCTCAAGATGCTCCGGCTCGATCCGAACAAGGACGTGAGCAGCGGCTCGTTCAGCATTGATTACATCAAAATCATTAATGCAACAACGGCCGTGGAAAATGAAATAGAGGCGCCGACCGCCTTTACTTTGCAGCAAAACTATCCCAATCCATTCAATCCGGCGACGACAATTTATTACTCGCTTGAAAAGAATGAAAATGTTAACTTGACAGTGTACAACATGCTCGGCCAAAAAGTTCGAACGCTCGTGGATGAAAAAGTAAATGCCGGAAAATACACCGTCCGGTGGGATGGCAGGGATGACCTCGGTCGACAAATGTCGAGCGGCGTCTATTTCTATACGATGAAAGCCGGCTCTTTCAGCAAGACGATGAAAATGTTGATGATGAAATAGCCTCGGCAATCTGTAAATAGTTAAAGTGACAATTCTCGAAAGGGTGCAAAGCGCAGCATGGCTTTGCGCCCTCTCGCTTTGTTCCGGAGGTGGCCATCCCGCGGCATGATGCTCTCTCGAAATAATCAAATTTTTATTTTATCGAGTGAACTTGGAGGAGAATAATGTTCAAACACAGGTGGGTAACAATTTTTGTTTCTTTTATCATTGCTGTTTTTGCGCTGCCGGGGGCAAATGGAACGGCAGCTTCAAGAGGAACAATCGCCGGCTATGTCAAAGACGCCAAAACCGGAGAGCCGCTGCCAGGGGCCAACATCCTGGTCAAAGGAACAAGCCAGGGAGCCGCTTCCAATAACGAAGGCTACTACTTTATCAAAATCTCGCCAGGAAATTACACACTCGTTGCGCGATATATCGGCTACCAGGAAAAAGAATTTGAGGTGAGTGTGCGGGCGGCGCGGACGGTCACGCTGGATTTGACGCTGCAACACGCCGCACTCACCGGCGAGACGGTTGTGGTGACGGCGCAGGCCGAAGGTCAAATGGAGGCCATTAACCAGCAGTTATCTTCCAGAACGATTAAAAATATTGTCGCCTCCGACCGTATTCAGGAAATCCCGGAAGCCAACGCCGCCGAGGCCATCGGCCGGCTGCCCGGCGTTTCCGTGTTGCGCGGCGGCGGCGAGGGCTCCGGCGTCGTCATTCGCGGCCTGTCGCCAAAATACAACGCCGTCATGGTGAACGGCGTTCTCTTGCCCTCCACCGGACGGGCCGATCGCGGCACCAGTTTGGGCGGCATCTCGCAGTACATGCTGGGCGGCGTGGAGTTGACCAAATCCCTGACCTCCAACATGGAGGCCAATTCCCTTGGCGGCGCCATTGATCTGAGAATTAAGGAGGCCCCCAGCGGCTTCCATCTGGATGTCCTGGCCCAGGGCGGCTATAATGCTCAGAATGATTATTATAAAAACTATAAATTCGTCGCCAATGTCGGCAATCGCTTCTGGAACGACAAGCTCGGCCTGCTTGCCAATGTCACTTTGGAACAGGTGAATCGCAGCACGCAAGTGTTGGCGGCAAACTACCAGGTGGAGACCTCAAAGTATGAGGGACGTGAATTCGAGGATTTATATTTCACCAATGCGAACCTGACGGACATCAATAACATTAAACGGCGCCAGGGCGTGAGTTTGTCCCTGGATTACCGGCTGAAAAATGGCAAGCTGACTTTTTTCAATTTTCTCAATCGTTCCATTTCAGACAATTACACCGACGTCACAAAGAATTACAATGCCGTCGGCAATACCGTCTCCTACAATATTTATAACAGCCCTCAAATCACCAGCGATATCCTGACCAACGCCTTTCAGGGCGAGCACCACTTTCATTGGTTCGATATGGATTACGGCGTCGCCAACGCGCGGACGAGCCGGGACGAGCCGAACGCTCGCATGTGGAGTTTTTCGATGAACCAGGCTTTTCCCACCTATGTTTCAAGCCAGGAATTCCGGCTGAATAATCCCGAAGAAATTCTACCGCTTGCCAATGATGAATACACGGAAGAGAATATGAAGAATATGATTTTCGGCAGCATCTTTTTGTGGCCGAAAAAAATGCAGGAGCAAAATTTATCCGGGTATTTGAATTTCAAGACGCCCTTCCAGTTTGGCTCCGCCATCTCGGGCAATGTCGAGTTCGGCGGCAAGTACCGCTACAAGA
>JAJRST010000036.1 GCA_024278645.1 bacterium
GCTGCGCCTTTTGCGGCCAGGAACGGTACAGCGTCGAGGTTTGCACTGTGCGTTTCATGCCCTCGGTGGAACCGACGGGTTTGACGGCCTCCGACACGGCGACCACCGCCAGACGCAGCGCCGGCCAGGTTATGGGGATGGCTTCCGCATAGCTGTCCATGCCGTCGGCGCGTTCGCCGCGGCGCCATTCGACGAAACCTGTATACACGCTGCGCGCGGCGCTGCCGCTGCCGAGACGCGCGAGAATGGAGAGCTCGCGGGCCACGAGGCCCCAGCCGAAAAAATCGTTCAACGCCAGGGCCAAAGCGGCGTACCCGGAGGCGGAGCTGGCCAGTCCGGCGGCAGTGGCAAAATTGTTTGTCGTTTTCACTTTGAAATAAAAATCCGGCGCCGGTCGGAACAGCTCGAGATAGCGGCTCATGCGCGCGGCGAATGCACTCTGCGTATCGAGCGCCTTTTCGTTCAGGAAAAAGAGGTCACGATCCTCGCCGCGGGAGATTTCCGTCGCCGTCCCCAGGCGGCCGAGCGACACCGAAAGACTGGAGTTGACCGGCAGATTGAGTTCTTCGTCCCGCTTGCCCCAATATTTGCACAGGGCGATATTGGAGGGCGCCCAGGCGCGGCCGGCATGGTTTTGCGGCGGCCGTCGGTCGATGATTTTTTCCACCGCCTGCCGCTTATTCAATCATGACCCCCTCGCGGCTCATTTGAACGGGCAGCACATCATAGCCGGTTTCGTCCGTGGCTTTTCCCAGGCCGACGACGCAATCGCCGAGACCGGAGCCGGAGATCTTTGCTCCGAGAATGCCCGGATCGCTGCGCAGCGTGTACACGATTCTCGACAGACCTTTGTCGCTGACGCCGCTGGCTTCCATCAGCCCCTGGTTGATGTTGAGCAGCTCGCCAAAGGTGCGCCAATCGTCGCCGTTGATCGCCTTGGCGGCCAGCCCGGCGCTGTCATCCATGGCCTGATAGATTTTTTCAAAAAGGGCGGGGAACTTTTTCCGCTGCCGATTAACGAGATCGACCACCTGCATGGTCGGCCTCTTTTTCCCCGAATAAATGACGGAAATCGGATGCGTATGATCCAGCGGCACAATTTCGTTGGGCTGAAAGCGGTACATCAACATGCCGCCAAAAACGCTGGCGGCGAGATCGGCGCCCGAACCGCCGCCCTGCACGCTTCGCACCGTGGTCAGGCTGTGGTTGAAAATTTTTATCGGCGCCGCCTCCAGGCCGGCGAGGTGAAAGATGGCCGTGGTCATGGCCGCGGTGACCGCGGCGGAAGAGCCGAGGCCGAGCGAGGGGATGAAATCCGACTCTATTTTCAAGTCAAAACCGGCGTCCAGCAGCTCCTTGTGTTGATCGATGGCCGTCAGCACAAAGCGAAAAGTGTCGTCGATGAACGGATTTCTCAAATCCGTTTGGTAGGCGCCGAGCGCGGAATCGATGTTGATTTTCGAATCCCGGCGCGGCTGCACGAAAAGGTTCATGCGCTGGTTGACGGCGCAGACGATGCACCGATGCCCGTGCAACACGGCGTGCTCGCCCAAAAGCATGAGCTTGCCGGGGGCCGAGGCTTTAAACGATTCGCGCACCGAGTGGATCCCCTTTGACGTTCATGACCTGGAAACCATAACGGCTGATCAACTCGTTCGACGACTCGTCGGCGAATACGAGGACCATGCCGGCGCGGTCGCCTTTGATGGCGCCTGCCCCGGCGATTTTGGCGGCGCCGCCGCTTTTTTCAATGTGAGAGATGAATTCCTGAATGGAGGCTGGAACCACGCCGATCGTCGTCAGCAGCCTGTTGTTTGCGCGCACCCAGCGCTTCACTTCGACCAGGTCGCTTTTGAGCAGCGCTCGCTGCATCTCGTCGGCGACGGCTTCAAAATCATCCCAGATGGGCGAATGCGCAAAATGTTCGGCGACGTGCGCCACGCACTCGCCGGTGGTGCTTTGCGGCACGCCGGTGTTGACAATGTAGAACGGCATCTCCGGCATGGGCAGCTTTTGCGCCCGCTTGTTTTGAAAACGCACAAAGCCGCCGTGCAGGGAGACGTAAGGGTCGACGCCGCTGGGTCGTCCGTGTTGCAGCTTTTCCGCTTCAAAGCCATAGTTGAAATAGTCATCCGGCTTGAAGTCCAGGCCAAAATATTCGGCCAGCCCCCTTAGCACGCTGAGCAAGGTGGCGGCCGAGGAGCCCATGCCGCTGCCCACGGGGATGTCGGAATGCAAGCGGATATTGACGCCGCGGTCCAGCTTGATCTGCACGCCGTCCAGAAAGGTGATGAACAAAAACTCGAACAAATGGAACGGCTTTTTCAGCACTTCACGAATGCCCAGTTCGCCGTTGAGAAACATCTGGTAATTGCGAACCAGGCGCCCCTTTAATTCACGCAGCGCCTGGATGGTCAACGAGCTGTTTTCATCAAAGTCGACCAGTTCAAAGTGCACGCGGGCGTCGCCGTTGCCGGAAATCCCGGCCTCGGCATAGCGGTTCACCGCCATCACCAGGGCGGGCTTGCCGTAAACCACGGCGTGTTCGCCGCTGAGAATGATTTTTCCCGGGGCGATGGCTTTCAATCAAGCACCTCGTAAACTCGCTTGTGATCTTTGAGGCCGGCGAAACGATAGCGGCTGCTTTTCAGCAGCGGCGTCACAATCTCGCTGCCGTCCGTCGGCAGATTCGAATAGTAGTTGTAAAACTCGGCATACTGCGCATGGTTCAACTCTTTTCGTTGTCGGATCATATTTTTATGCAAATCGGTTTTCAGATGCTCTTTATAGCCCGGCAATACGACGCCCGAGAAAAACTCGCCGACGCATCCCGAACCATAGCTGAACAAACCGATGCGCTTGCCGCTCAAATCCTCGTCGGCATTTTCCAGCGTGGAAGCCAGGGCGATAAAAACCGAGGCGGCGTAGGTGTTGCCAAGCAAACGCTGGTAGATGGCGGCGTCGCTGATCTGCTTTTTCCAGTCGCCGCCGATATCCGCGCCGTTGTGCCGGACCAGGGACTGGTGCGCTTTTTCTCCCATTTTGACAAAAGGCAGGTGATAGACGAACCGATAAAAATCATTGAACGACGAGCCGGAGACGGCGGCATATTGCCCCCATGATTCTTTCAGAGCTTTGATGTACATTTTGATCGAGTATTTGCCGTCGACCAGCGCCTCGTCCCTGTAATTGGGTCGCCAAAAATCCATAATGTCGCTGGTGAACAAACCGCTTTGCAGGTCAAA
>JAJRST010000463.1 GCA_024278645.1 bacterium
CGACGTGGACATCGAGCCGACGGGCGAAAAAATCGGCTTTGGCATGGCGGCGGCGATGACCACGCTGGCCGCGATATGCATCATCGGCGGCCTGCTGCTCGTTCCCGGCGTCCGCGAAACGACGCTCGACCCCGTCGTCGGCGTCATTCTTGAAAAAACCGAATATGTACATCTGATTCTCGGGAGGTGAACATGACGCTCGCTGTGAAAAGTAAAATCATCGTCTTTATTTTGGCCTTTGTCGTCTGGCTGGCGTTGTCCGGAACGGATGTGCAGCAGATTGTCGCCGGGGCTGTGGTCGCCCTGCTCGTCAGCCTGATCGCCGGAAGCTTTTTGGTCGCCAGCCATAATCAAAAGCATCTGCTGCATCGCTGGCTCTATGCGCTGCTCTATTTTGTAAAATTTTTGTGGGAGATGGTCAAGGCCAACGTGCATGTCGCTTACCTGGTGCTGCATCCGAATGTTCCGATCAAGCCGGGCATCGTCAAGATTAAAACGAATTTGAAAAAGGATGCGGCGATCACCGTGCTGACAAATTCGATCACCCTGACGCCGGGCACATTGACCGTGGACGTTAACGAGGAAAAGGGAGAGATATACGTCCATTGGATCGATGTCAAGACCACGGATGTCGACGCCTGTACAAAAGAGATCGGCTCTCGTTTTGAATCCATTTTAGCGGAGGTGTTTGAATGAGACTGCTGCGATGGTTCGTCGGGCTTTTGCTCGTCGCCGCTTTTGCGTGGTTCAATTTTTTTATCTACAGCGGCGAGATATTTTTCAAGCTGGTGAATGTGATTTTGTTCAGCGCCCTGTTCGTGCTTTACCGGGTGATCATCGGACCGTCGCCGGCGGATCGCCTTGTCGCCGTGGACATCCTCGGCGTGCTGATCATCGGCATGTTGGCCATGCTCGGTCTGCATTACGAGCAGGGGTTTTTCATGGACATTGGCCTGATCTGGGCGCTGTTGAGCTTTATCGCCTCGCTGGCGTTCGCCAAAATTCTGGAAGGGAGGTCGCTCGATGATTAGAGAAACAATCGGCATGGCGTTCATCTTTGTCGGCATCGCCTTTGATTTTTTCGGCGTCCTCGGTCTCGTCCGTTTGCCGGACGTCTACAACCGCCTGCAGGCGGCGACAAAATGCGTGACCTTTGGCTCCGCCGGGATCCTCTTTGGAACTTTTCTTTTAGAAGGCTTTACCAGCTTTGGCTTTAAAGCCTTGCTCGGCGTCGCCTTTATTTTTCTGACCTCTCCGGTCGCCGCGCACGCCATCTCGCGGGCGGCGCACCGCGCGCGCATCCCGTTGACCGAGGGCACGGTGGTCGACGCTTATGAGGATGATGAGGAGTTGAAAGTTAACACCGTTATTAAAAAATGATGCTCCTGTTCAGCTCCTAATTTGACAGGATGCACAGGATGAACAGGATAAACGGAGGATGTATTATCCGGTTAATCAAAATTATTATCATAACCTAAAAGAGGTGGGATTATAATGCAATATCAGGAATTGACCGAAAAAATCATTGGTTGTGCATATCGCGTCTATAATACCATGGGATTTGGCTTTCTGGAATCTGTTTATGAAAAGTGTCTGCTTATCGAGTTGAAAAAAGCCGGATTGAAAGCGATAGCACGGCAACCCATAACCGTTTTCTATGAGAATGAAATTGTCGGCAAGTTTGTCGCTGATATTATTGTGGAAGATGTTATTGTTCTGGAATTGAAATCGGTTCGACGTGTGGTCACAGGCCATGAAATACAATTGGTAAATTATCTCACAGCAACCCACAAGGATGTCGGATTGATTATCAATTTTGGCGAGAAAAGGGTGGAAGTGAAACGTAAAGTCAGGGAACTTCCCCAGGACTGAACAAATCGAATAATGGATTTAACAGGATGAAAAAATCCTGTAAATCCTGTTGATCCAGTCAAAAGTTATCAGGAGCACGTTATGTTTCTCCCCAAACTTCGTGAAGTGAAAGAAGCGCTGACCTCGTTTTTCACAGCGCCCTATACGACAAAATTCCCCTTTGAAGGGCACACGCCGGCGCCGGAGTTCCGCGGCCTGCCCAAATACAACGCCGACTATTGCATCGGTTGCGGCGCCTGCGTGCAGGTGTGTCCGCCAAGCGCCATCACCATGACCGACGACACTGAAAAAGGCGTGCGCACGTTGACGGTGAATTACACCTCCTGCATCCATTGCGGACAGTGCGAGGAGCATTGCGTAACGGAAAAAGGCATCCAATGCTCAAACGAGTACTCTATTTCCGTAATGGACCTGAAAGCGCCGGAGGTTTACGAATCCGTGGAAAAAGAATTGGCCCTCTGCGAAGCCTGCGGTGGAATAATCGCACCGAAGGATCAGTTAAGATGGATAAAACATCGTCTTGGGGCTAAAGCGTATGCCCATCCGAATCTGTTATTAGAAACGCAAAGAGAGTTCTTTGACCTCACGCCATCCAGGCCGAAAGCTCGTTTACGGCGAGAGGACCAGATCAAAGAGTTGTGTCCAAAATGTCGACACAAGGTTGTTGTTGAAGATGAATTTTACGGATTTTAAAAATTC
>JAJRST010000464.1 GCA_024278645.1 bacterium
ATGCGCATGAGTTCGGCCGAACCGGTCATGGTGAACGGAGCGAGGAAGCCCTTGACATCCGTGCGCTCGGGGCTGCCTTCGCGGAGGCGGACGAGGGTCATCGTGCGCTCCTGGCCGCGGCGGCGGACGTAATCTTCATCCACGCGGAATTCGAGGCGGTCGTTCCGCGGCGGCTGGCCGGTGATGGTTTCGCACTTTTTGATCAGCGAGTTTCGCACGGCTTCGGAGAGTCCATCCTCCAGGGGTCGGATATAGTGCGGCAAGCGTCGGCCGCTTCGCACTACGGAGGCGGTCAACACAATGGGCGACAGCGCGCGGAAGGACATGGGCGATGCAAAGTCCGGCGGCGCCAGCGCCTCCACCTGCTCCACGAGGAGCACACCTTTGGTTTTATGGTTGACGATTTCAAAACGCTGTTTTTGAAAAAGCCCAAGGATAAAGTGTTGCATAAAGTCATCGTCCATGGGACTGGAGATGATCAGTTCAACGCGGCGATCCGGCTTGATCACCAACATCTCTTGCCCCAGCTCGGGTTTGGGCCTGATATTTAGCCGTGAAAAAGTGAACAGCTTGCGCAGCTTGCCGTCCGCGCCGATGTAGCCTTTGTCGTGCAAAAAACGGCTGTACTCCGGCGATGAATCCGAAAGAATGCGGTAAATTTTTGCCGCCAGGGGGTAGTTATAGTTGATGGGAATACGTTGAGTCGCCCCGTTCGTTCGCATGGTTAATTTAATTCGCATACGCGCCTCCCAGTCCTCGCGTGCAGCTTACAGCTCTCCGTCCCGGGCTGCTTACGAAGAATGCACAAAACAGAATCCAGGCATCCCCCGAGATAATACAGCCCCTAATGATTAGATTTACTGTCAGGGTTTTGTGCGGCTTGAGTCCCTTTATTTTAAAATAACATAAAATAGATAACACGCAAGAAAAACAAGGTTGCGCAACATAGTTTTTTACCGCTTTTGAAATAGCGCCGGTCTGCGCATTGTTGAAAAATGGGGAGTGAACAATACCGACAAATCGAGGATATCATGCCAGATACATTTAGGACAAGAGACGACAATGTCGTTCCGGCGGTGACAACGGAGCAGATGCGCGAGATCGACCGCATCGCCATAGAAGAGACCGGTCCCAATCTTTTTCAGATGATGGAAAATGCCGGCCGCAGCCTGGCGCAATTGACGATGCAACTATTGGGGACACACTGGCAAAAGGCGAACATCGTCGTTCTGGCCGGCGGCGGCGGCAATGGCGGCGGCGGCATCTGCGCGGCCAGGCATCTGGCCGACCACGGCGGACAGGTGCAATTGGCGCTCGCAACGCCGGATCGCTTGGGCGACGCGGCTGCCTGGCAGCGGCATGTTTTTCGTTCAACACCCGGCAGGGAGGCGCTTTTACAAGATGTGCAGTCACCGGCCGTCATCCTTGACGCCGTCATCGGCTACAGTCTGCGCGCCTCGCCGACAGGGGCGGCGCTGACTTTTATCAAATGGGCGAATGAGCAAAAAGCGCCCGCGCTTTCTCTCGATGTACCGTCCGGCCTCGATGCCACAACCGGTGAAACGCCGGGCGAATTCATCCGTGCATCGACGACGCTGACCCTGGCGCTGCCAAAAACCGGTCTTTTGCCCGAGATGACAGGAGAGCTTTTTCTGGCGGACATTGGCATCCCACGGGCCGTCTTTGAAAAGTTGGGGCTCGCCGTCGAAGGGACCTTTGGAAGTGAATTTATCGTACCACTGCAAGGCAAAACTATTTCTGACAAAATGATTTAGGACAAAATGATTGAAGGCAGAATGATGAAGGCAAAATGACCGAGCTGAATTATTGAAATGGACTTTGCCTGCTCCTCATGACGGCAAATATTTATAAATAACGCAGGCAAATTATCCTGCCAGTAATTATCCTGACAGTAATCATCCCGCCGACAATGTAAGGTTTCCCAAGAAACATTGACATAATAACTAAAAGTCGACGCGGCGAAATTTGTCGATGCGCATACCGTTAAAGCCGGCGACGTGGTCAAACGGCCGTCGATTAAATTTTATGTGGATCAATTGCAGAATATGTTTGTTGTCAAAATTGTGAAGAAACTATTCTCACAGAATTGATGATGTTTTCAAGATTTACGAATGCCGATTTTTGACGTGCGGGAGGCTTTTATGGCATTTGTTTATGAATCTCGCTTTGGAACGAATCCCGGCTATTTCTTTTTCGTCACCGACGGCCAACGAAGCTGGCGCTTGCGATGGTGAATCGACAAGGCGTAATTGGTGCTGACGTAATTGACGTCTTCGATTGTATAAAAGGCCTTGGGGTTGAACTCGCGCACCAGCTTGACCAGGTGCTGCACCTCCTTGCGCCTGACGACTGTAAACAGCACATGCACGACGCCGCGATTGCCGTGCGCCAACACTTCGGTGACTATGTAGCCGGCCGAGCGCAGATGATCGATCAACTCCTCCGCGTCTTTGGCGGTGACGATGCGCATCATCGACAGGCCGAGCGCAAGCTTGTGTTCCAGCAGCATGCCCACATAGTTGCCGGTGGCAAAGCCGCCGGCGTAGGCGATGTAATAAATGGGATGGTCAAGCGTCCTGACGACGTTCACCATGACGATGAGCCAGAGCAGCACTTCAAAAAAGCCCAGGATTGGAGCGTATATGCGGTTTCCCTTGGCCAGAAAAATAATGCGCAATGTGCCCAGGGTGACATCGAGGATGCGCGAGCAAAAAATGAGCAGCGGCAGGACGATCCAATGCAAAAGTGCGGATTGCTCCATATTCACTCCAATCCCTTTAATGATAAAAATCGGATGTGGCAATAGTTGTTTTTAATGGTCTTTTAAAGGGTCCCATTCTTTCCAGACATTTCCGACAAGCGCCGGACCTGGCTTGAGCGTCTTTTTGCCGGGCGTCCAACCGGCGGGGCATGCCTCGGCGCCTTTTGTCGCTCGGACATGCTGGAACGCCTGTATCTGTCGAATAGTCTCGCTCATCTGTCGCCCGACTGGCGGCGTCAACACTTCCATCGCCTGGATGACGCCGTCGGGATCGATAATGAATCGTCCGCGCAATTCGACGCCTGCCTCTTCGTCATAAACGCCGTAGACCTTGCCGACATTCCCCGGCCCGTCCGAGGCCATGTGAAACGGAATGTCCTTGCCGGCCATTTTTGACAGTTCCTGATCGTTCCACATCTTGTGTACGAATTGACTGTCTACACTGACGGAAATAACTTCTACCCCTAGTTCCTGAAGTTTATCGTAATTGGCAGCGACCGCTGACACTTCCGTCGCTCAGACAAAAGTAAAGTCGCCGGGATAAAAGCAAATCAGCACCCATTTCCCCAGAAAATCGGACAACTTCACAGATGTAAATTCGCCCCGATAGTAGGCGGGAGCTTCAAAATCAGGGGCTTTGTTCCCCACTCTTGCGATCAACATTTTCTTCTCCTCTGCTGGTTTTTCTTGTTGTTCATCCTGGACGGCCGTCTCCCCGACGATGGCGCCCGTCGGGCGAGCACAGCCGCTCCTTTTTTCAGACATTTCCTACTCCTTTCTTTCCGACATGTTGCCACATCCACTTTAACAACAATTGCAAATAGTTTTGAATTTCACACGATCGTGTTTAATTTCATCAGCAGAGGCGCCGTGCAAAATCGCCGACCCTTAGTCGCTAAAGCTGGAGATAGGCGTCAGCAGCAGTTTTCGAAACTCCACCTCGGAACCTTCCGCCTGAATGGCGATTTGTCCCTTGGTCGCCGTGCAGTCATAGCCAAAGTTGACCAGATCGCCGTTCACCCACACTTTAATCGAGTCGTTCAGGCATTCGATGGTCATGTTGTTCCATTCGCCGACCGGGTTTTCCGAGCCGTCGGTTAAATTGAGGATGCGACGCTTTTTGCCTTCGGTTATGCCCCACTCCTCTTTCGGGCCGCGACGGGCTTCCATATCCGGGACGGTGATGTCCTCGACAATGCACCAGAAATCGCCGGCGTTTTCATGCATCATTTGCACTTCCAGGGATTTCGGGAACATTTTGTACAGCGCGCGCGGCGTTGAGGCGTGTACCAGCACGCCGCAGTTCCCCGGCTCGCCGGCAAAGCGGTATTCAACTTCCAGGCGGTAATTCTGAAACACGTCGTCGGTGATAAGGTGTCCCCTGGGGTCGCCCAGGCTGACCAGCATGCCGTCGCGAACAATGAACGGACCGGAAAGCGTCGAGTCCTCGTCCATGGCCGGCACGTCGATATGCCAGCCGCTAAGGTCTTTGCCATTGAACAGGCTCGTGGATTGCGGCGTCTGTTTGGAAGTGCAGGCCAGCATGGTTATGGCGACGATGCCGGCAAGGATCAGATTTTTCATAGTGTGCTGCTCCTTTTCTTTTATTCTTTACTTGCAAAATGAATTTTAATTTATTAAATAAAGGCGCCCAAATCTGTTACATCGCACTATAATTAAATTTAAACAAATAACAGCTATTTCAAAGATTAAATTGCATGTTGAAAATATCGCAATCGGCCAGTACAATTCCGAAAATTCTTCGCGCCCTTGACGACGTCTTTGCAAACGCCGGAACGTTGTTGATTGTGCTGCACGACAACCCGGACCCCGATGCACTGGCCAGCGGCCTGGCGCTGAAGAC
Organism: bacterium; assembly: GCA_024278645.1. Classification (GTDB taxonomy): domain Bacteria; phylum Zhuqueibacterota; class Zhuqueibacteria; order Residuimicrobiales; family Krinioviventaceae; genus JAJRST01. Next base: position 4,647 of record JAJRST010000464.1, read on the forward strand.
GCTATGCGAAACGCGCTACAACCTGACCGCCGTCATCACTCACGGCGGGTTGATTAACAGGGCGGAAAATAAAAGCATGGTCAGCGAACTGGGCATTCCGCTCACTGTCATGGATGAAGTTGATACAACCAAGTTTGATCGCATCGCCGTGGTCGACACGCAGCCCGGACGCGGCAATAATTCATTGCCGCATGACGCCTACTGCCACGTGGTTTTTGACCACCATGCGAGTACGGACGCAGCAATAACCGACCTCATTATTTACAATAAAAAGATTGGGGCCACGGCCACGCTGCTGGGCGAGCTGTTGCAGGCGGCGAACATTGAAATTAAAACAAACCTGGCCACGGCCATTGCCTACGCCATCCGCACCGAGACGCAGGAGCTGCGACGCGAAGCCGGCAAGCGCGACATCGCCATGTACCTGCACGTCTATCCGTTGTCCAGTCTGCGCAAGATCGGGACCATCGCCTTTCCAAAGCTGCCAAACTCTTATTTTGAGATGCTCTGCGTCGCCCTTTTCAAAGCGCAGATTTTCAGACAATTTATTTTCGTCCCCCTTGGCGCCGTGGTTATGCCGGAGATCGTCGCTGAAATGGCCGATTTGTTTCTGCGGCGAGAGCGCGTCACCTGGGTGCTGGTGAGCGGGCTTTACAATTCCAGCGTTTACCTTTCATTACGGACGACTCATTACAACGGCCAGGCTTTTCGTGTGCTGCAAAGAATATTAAACGATACAAAAATGGCGGGCGGACATGACACATTTGCCGGAGGCCGTATCGATCTTGAACCGAACGCCATAAGCCCGGACGATTTGCAGGAGCAACTTTGCAACCGTTTTGCCGCCGTTCTGGGGTATGAAAAAGCATCCTGGAAAAAGTTGATAAGTAATAATGATGTTGATATGGATTTATCGGAAAGCAGTCATTAAATTTTTTAAACTCTACAATTTATCGTACAAATTGTACATAAAAGAAAAAGGATTTATCATGTCAAACTCCAATACCGGCAACAAAACTTATGTTGATCGTCATATTGGCCCCAATGATGACGACAAAGCCGAGATGCTGAAACTCATCGGCGTGCAGACGCTGGATGAACTGATTGACGAAACTGTCCCGGCGAACATCCGCGCGGCGGCGCCGGAGCTTCCCGCGCCCATGAGCGAACACGACTACTTGCAACACATCAGGGCGGTCGCTAAAAAAAACAAAATATGCAAATCATTTATCGGCCTGGGATTTTACAACGCCATCACCCCCTCGGTCATTCAACGCAATATTTTCGAGAATCCCGGTTGGTATACGCAATACACGCCGTACCAGGCGGAGATTTCCCAGGGGCGTCTGGAGGCGCTGCTCAATTTCCAGACCCTGGTCAGCGACCTGACCGGTCTCGAACTGGCCAATGCTTCGCTGTTGGACGAGGCCACGGCTGCGGCCGAAGCCATGACCATGCTGCATCGTCTGCGGTCAAAAGCAAAAATCAAAAACAACGCCCATGCATTTTTCGTCTCGGAGGGCGTCTTTCAAACGACCATCGACGTTTTGCGCACGCGCGCCGAACCGCTGGGCATTAAACTGATTGTTGGCGACCATCGAACTTTTGAATTCAGCGACGATATCTTTGGCGTGTTGCTGCAATTCCCGGCGCAGGACGGCCGTGTGTACGAGTACGCCGATTTCATCGAAAAGGCGCATAACAACGAATGCCTGGTCGCCGTCGCCGCCGACCTGCTCAGCCTGGCGCTGTTCACGCCGCCCGGAGAGTTGGGCGCCGACGTCGCCGTCGGTTCGACGCAGCGCTTTGGCGTGCCGCTCGGCTACGGCGGTCCCAACGCCGCCTATTTTGCCACGCGCGACGAGTACAAACGACAGACCCCGGGGCGCATCATCGGCGTTTCCGTCGACCGCCGCGGCAAAACCGGCTACCGCATGGCGCTGCAGACGCGCGAACAGCACATCCGCCGTGAAAAAGCGACATCCAACATCTGTACGGCGCAGGCGCTGCTGGCGATCATGGCCGGCATGTATGCGGTTTATCACGGCCCGGACGGCTTGAAAGCCATCGCGCAGGGCGTTCATTCCAGGACAAAAATGCTGGACGGCGTGCTGCAATCGCTCGGCGTTGCGCAACGAAATGAATATTATTTCGACACGCTGCTCGTGCACCTCCCACAGGAGACGGCGGCTAAAATAGATGAACTGACCCGGCAGCGCGGCGTCAATTTCAGAAAGATCGACTCTGAGCATTTCGGCATTTCGCTCGACGAAACGACCTCGGACGAGGATGTTCGCACGATCGGCGATATCTTTGCCGAGGCGTTGGGAAAAACGATTTTAATAGCGGCATCCACATCCGATGATCTAAAAGCGCCCGCCGCCCTGGTGCGCCAAAGCGCTTATCTGCAGCATCCGGTGTTCAATCGCTATCATTCCGAAACGCAAATGATGCGCTACATCAAGTCGCTGGAGGACAAGGATTTGTCGTTGACCAAATCCATGATTCCGCTGGGCTCCTGCACCATGAAACTCAACGCGGCGACGGCCATGGTGCCGGTGAGCTGGCCGGAATTTTCCGCCATCCATCCCTTTGTTCCCGAGGAGCAGGCCGAGGGCTACCGGCAGATCATCGATGAACTTGCCGATTATCTGAATAAAATCACCGGTCTGGCGGCGACGACCTTTCAACCCAACTCCGGGGCGCAGGGCGAGTTCACCGGCATTTCGGTCATCCGCGCCTACCAAAAAGAGCGCGGC
>JAJRST010000465.1 GCA_024278645.1 bacterium
CGTGGCCTGGGGCATCGGTTTTATCAGCGAGACCCGGCGCATCCGCGAGGACACCGCCGTGGGCATCTTTTTCGCCTCGACCATGGCGTTCGGTGTTCTGCTCATCGGCTTTTTAAAGGGGTACAACGTCGACCTTTTCGGCTACATTTTCGGTAATATCCTGGCCGTCACCAGATTTGATGTATGGGCCTCGATTGTTTTGGCGATTCTGGTCATTGGCGTCGTCGTTTTTCTGTTCAAGGAGTTTTTATTCCTCACCTTTGACGCCGAAGCGGCGCAGGTGGCCGGTTTGCCGGTGAGGTTTTTGAACTACCTGATGCTCACCCTCATCTCTTTAACCATCGTCATGTCCATCAAAGCGGTGGGCATCGTCCTGGTCTCGGCGCTCATTGTGGCGCCGGCCGCCGCCGCCAACCAGTTGACGGATGATTTCAAACGGATGATGATTTTGGCCGTGTTGCTCGGCATTGCCTCGACCTGGCTCGGCCTGGTATTGTCTTCCTTGCTGGATATCGCTTCGGGCGCGACAATCGTCATTGTCGCGACCATCATCTTTTTTCTCTGTTCCATATTTTCGCCGCATCGACGCACGTTGCGGCAACGGCTGGCGCTATTGAAAAAGAATGTACCGGTCTGAAAAAAAGCTAACAGGTGTTTGTTCACTGACCATTCGGGAGGAACTATGTCAAAAGGAAAAGTCATTCATTATACACAAGTCGAGGCCAAAGAATTCGGCCCGACAGCGCCCGGCGCTTCCATTCGTGTGCTGATTGACGATGAGCACGACGGCGCGCCCACCTATAAATTGCGCATGATTGAACTGCAACCGGGCGGCCATACGCCGGACCATTCGCACCCTTACGAACACGAGAATTTCGTCGTCGAGGGAACAGGCCAGGTAATGATCGACGGCGAATGGCACGATCTCAAGCCCGGCGATGTTGTGCTGGCGCCGCCGGGCATTCGCCATCAATATCGCAATACCGGCGATACGGTTTTCAAGTTTTTATGCGACATTCCGGTGGACCGGCTGCTGCCGAAACAGTAATCGCAGATGACAATTCCCCAAAAGTCCTTAAAAAGCCGGGTCATTGCAAAGGCGGCCTGCGCGGCAATGTAATCCAGTTATTTCCGGGTTTGTTGCTCACGATGACTTTTCTTACAAAGGGAGACTATGCAAAAGGACTGGTTTGATCGACCGAGGCTGCGCGACGGCATTGGCCGAACGTTCAAATTCCTGTCGCCAAACACCTGGACGACAATTTCTCTGCTCATCGCTTTTGTTGCTTTTGGCGTTGTTGCGAGCGGACGCTTGTGGTGGGGCATCGTGCTGTTCACCGTAAGCACGCTATGCGATTTCATCGACGGCAAGGTGGCGCGTTTTACCAACGCCTCTTCGAAACTGGGCGCCTTTTGGGACGGCGTCGTCGACCGCTTTGTCGACGCGCTGGTCATCGCCTGTTTTTTCTTTTTCGAATTTCCCTGTTCGCAGACGCAACTGCACATCATGTTGTTTGTGCTGTTGTTTGCCACGTTGCTGCCGCCGTTCATCGTCGCTTACGCCAACCATCGCGGCGCTGTGCCGGATCCGACGGAGCGCGTAGTCTGGCGTTTTGCCTTTCGCGGGGAGTATATTGTGCTGTTGGGCGTCTCCGCAGTTTTTCAATTCCTTGACCAAAAGTTGAGCTATATTTTTCTGTGGGCGACTCTATTGTTAATGATTGCCACGGTTATACAGTCAATAATCCTGGTGTTCATCCGCTCCAAGGATTATTCATAATTCGTCACTCGTAATTTATAATTCTCTCGGAGGGTGTATGTTCTCCAAAGTGCTCAGTGCAGCAGTGCTCGGCATCGATGCCTACCTGGTCAAAGTTGAAGCGCATCTTGAGAGTCATACGCCAAAGTTTTTCACCGTCGGCATGCCCGAAGGCGCGGTGCGGGAATCCAATCATCGCGTTCAGGCGGCGGTCAAAAATTCCGGCTTTCGATTCCCCATCAAAAAAATCACCATCAACCTGGCGCCCGCGGATATTAAAAAGGAGGGGGCGGCGTTCGATTTGCCCATTGCCGTCGGCATCCTGGCGGCAAACGGCCAGGTCAACAGCGAACGGCTCGAGGATTACATCATCCTCGGCGAGCTCTCCCTGGACGGCGCCCTGCGGCCGATTCGCGGCGCTTTGCCCATCGCCGCCGAGGTCGTTCGGCAAAAAAAGAAGGGGGTTATCCTGCCACGCGAAAATGCCAGGGAGGCGGCCATGGCGCGCGACCTGGAGGTCATCCCACTGGATTCCCTGATGGATGCAGTGGCCTTTTTGAATGGTCAGCAGATCGAACCTTTTCACATGGATGTGGCCCGGGTTTTTGCCAAAGAGCGGCAGTATCAACTTGACTTTCAGGACGTCAAGGGCCAGGAGCATGTAAAACGCGCCCTGGAGGTGGCGGCGGCCGGCGGCCACAACATCGTCATGATCGGGCCGCCCGGCTCCGGCAAGACGATGCTGGCCAAACGCCTGCCGAGCATCCTGCCGGACATGACGTTGCAGGAATCCCTGGAGACGACGAAAATTCATTCCGTCGCCGGCCTGTTGCATTCGAACGAGGCGCTCATTGCCACGCGGCCTTTTCGCTCGCCGCATCATACCATCAGCGACGCCGGGTTAATCGGCGGGGGCACCATCCCGAGACCGGGAGAAGTCAGCCTGGCGCACCACGGCGTGTTGTTCCTGGACGAGTTGCCGGAATTCAAAAAGAATGTGCTGGAAGTGATGCGGCAGCCGCTGGAGGACGGCGTGGTGACCATTTCACGCGCCATGCTGTCATTGACCTATCCCGCCACGTTTATGCTGGCCGCGGCCATGAATCCCTGCCCGTGCGGCTATTACACGGATCCGACCAAAGAGTGCACCTGTTCGGCGCCGCAGGTGCAGCGATACTTGTCGCGCATCTCCGGCCCGCTTTTGGATCGTATAGACATTCACATCGAGGTTCCGGCGGTAAAGTACAAGGAGCTTTCCAGCACCGCGGCGGGGGAGGCGTCGGCGAGAATACGCGAGAGAGTGGAGGACGCGCGGCAAATTCAGTTGCAGCGTTTTAACGATTTTCCCCATTTATTCAGCAATGCGCGCATGGATTCCAAGGAAATTCGGCGTTTCTGCACACTGGACGACCAGGGCAATGAACTGCTGAAAATGGCGATCACCAAGCTTGGGCTGTCGGCGCGCGCCTATGATCGCATCCTCAAGGTGTCGCGCACCATTGCGGACCTGGAACATTCGCCGGATATCAAACCCGAGTATGTCAGCGAAGCCATTCAGTATCGCAGCCTGGATCGGCTTGTGCAGTTTTAAAACAAAAAAGGGCTCTCGAAAAACCGAGAACCCTTTTTAAAGCCTGTGAGCGAAAGATGGATCAAAAGAACCCATCTGACACGGTGGGCGCCGCCTAAGAGTTTCTTACGTCCACAAGATCCCCGAGGGGATTAAGAGGCATGTAATACACAGTTAGAGCTGAGCTCCCAACAAAAAGGTGTTGGTTCTTTTATGTGTGTTCGCTCACAGGCGCAACAGTAATTTGATAAAATTGCCTTTAAATGTCAAGTAAAAGTTTAGAGAATAATGCCCCGATTGACATTGTTATTCTGGATAAAAGTGTTTATTCTAATTGCCTTTAGCTGCACTATTGCTTATCTTTAAAAGGAATAAAAAGTGAGGGAAAGGTGAACACGAAAACGCTGCTGTTTTTCATTCTTATTGCTCCCGCTTTCTTGTGCGCCGCACCGGGAGAGATACTAAAAATCCAAATAGACGGCGATATCAATCCGTTATCGGCAAAATTCATCATCGACAATGTGCATCGGGCGGAAGAGGAAAAGTACGAAGCCTTGCTCATCCAGATGGATACGC
>JAJRST010000466.1 GCA_024278645.1 bacterium
ATGACCCTGAGCAAGTCGACGACCGATGTTGACGGCGCCGCTTCATTGCCGAGCGAGTTTTCGTTGCAGCAGAATTATCCGAACCCGTTCAACCCGGTCACGGAAATCAGGTTTGCACTGCCGATGGACGCGCGGGTTCATTTGACCGTCTACAACGTGCTCGGCAAGCAGATCAAAACCCTGGTCGACGAGAATCGTTCCGCCGGTTCCTACGCCGTGCGTTGGGACGGTACGGACGATCGCGGTGCCAAAATGGCGAGCGGCGTTTACCTGTACCGCATCGAAGCCGACGCCGGCGCCGAGAAATTCACCTCGATCCGGCGCATGATTATGATCAAATAAAAATAGCGCGCTCCGTCCTTGGGCGGAGACGCAAAAAACAAACCTGTTGTTGTCCATTACAAAGAAAAAAGGCCCGTAGCTTCATGGGCCTTTTTTCTTGTCAATATCCATCCTGAAAACAATATAACCGTTAACTCCAAATGCAATAACTTTCGGATACTTGCAACATTGTCAACAGTATTGCCCAAAATAGTTTTGCCTTTTATTTCTGTCTTTAGGTTGAATATGTGCTTTTTCTTTTGTGTTATCACTTGACAAAAAGGGGAAAATCAACTATTTTGAGACACTGTGAACAGTTCTTCAAAACAGCAACTTTACTTGAAAGGAGGCGGTATGTCTCTGTTTAACAAAGTTGTCATCCTCTTCATGCCCCTTGTTCCCAAATTCATTGTTCGTCAGTTTTCCAAAAGATATGTCGCCGGCGCCAGGCTCAAAGACGCCGTTGATGCCGTCAAACGCCTGAACAAGAGGGGGTTTATGGCGACGATGGATGTCCTGGGAGAAAGCACAACGGAAGAAAAAAGGACGCGAGAGTATGTCGAAGAGTATTTGAGCGTCTTGCAGACCATTGACCAGGAAGAACTGGACTGCAACGTCTCTCTCAAACCGACGCAGTTGGGGCTGCTCATCAGCGCCGATCTCTGCTATGAGAACATAAAGATAATCGTGGAAAAGGCAAAGGCATTAAACAACTTTGTCCGCATTGACATGGAGGATTCGAGTTGCACATCGTCCACAATCGACATTTACAAAAAGCTTCGCGAGCAGTTCGACAACGTCGGCCTGGTGCTGCAAGCCTACCTGCGGCGCACCATTGACGACTTGCTCGACTTGACGACCCAAAAGAGCAATTTCAGAATTTGCAAGGGAATTTATGTCGAGCCTCGTTTCATCGCCTATAAAGACCCGCACCTCATTAATGAAAATTTCGCCTATTTGCTGGAAACGGCGTTAAAGCGCAAAAGCTACGTCGGCATCGCCACGCATGACGAAAAAGTGGTCTGGCATGCCCTGAGAATCATCGAACAGTTGAATCTGCGAAAGGAGGACTATGAATTTCAAATGTTGTACGGCGTTGATGAGCTGCTCGGCGCCATCATCGTAAAAGCGGGACACCGCCTGCGCATTTACGTTCCTTACGGCAAGGAGTGGTATGCGTATGTCATGCGGCGTCTGAAGGAAAATCCAACCATTGCCATGTACGTCATCAAAGCGCTTTTCACTAAAAAATATAAGGAAGACTAGCATGAAAACAACCATTATCATCGGCGTCATCGTACTGTTGTTAGGCATCTTGTTTATCTTTCCGGCGACGGGCATGTTTTCGCTGGCAAAATTGTGGCCGGCCATTCTGCTTTTGCTCGGCATCGGTTTTTTTGCCAGCTACTTTGCAGCACGTAAAATTTACGGCTTTTTAATGCCCGGCTCGATTCTTGTGATATCGAGCATTCCCTTTTTTATGTGCACCTTTTCCGGAGACTGGTCGCAAATGGTTTACTTGTGGCCCGTCTTTATCGTCTCCGTCGCCGTCGGTTTTCTTCTCATGTACTTTTTAGGCAACCGTGCCAGAAGTTTGCTCCTCACCGCTCTCATCTTGTTGGGCGTCGCCGTCATTGCCTCCTTGATTTTTAATTACATTCGCTTTATCTTTCCAACCGTCTTGATCGCCAGCGGCCTTATTCTTATTTTTATCGGCATCCTCAAAAAAATGAAAAGTGGCGGCGCGGCAACAAAAGAAGAATCCGAACCCGAACAAACAAGCTGATTTTTATGACCGAGTTGCAAAAAAAAGCGGCGCACCTGCGCGAGCAAATTAACTATCACAATTATCGCTATTACGTGTTGGACGACCCGGAGATATCAGACGCCGAATATGATCGGTTGATGCGCGAGCTCATTGAACTCGAAAAAGCGCATCCGGAGCTGGCGACGCCCGATTCGCCGACGCAACGAATCGGCGGCGCGCGCCTGGAGGGTTTCGAGCCGGTCACGCATACCCTGCCGCTTCTCAGCCTGGACAACTCGCTCAATGAGGCTGAAATCATCGAGTTCGACGATCGCATCCGGCGCAACCTTGGAATGTCCGGGGACATGGAATATGTGTGCGAACCAAAGCTCGACGGCCTTGCCGTTGAGCTGGTTTATGAAAACGGCCTGCTGACCGTCGCTTCCACCCGCGGCGACGGTTATGTGGGTGAAAACGTCACTCAGAACATCAGAACGATCAAAGGTGTTCCTCTTAAACTTTTGACGACCTTCATATCGCCGCCGGATCGCCTGGAGGTTCGCGGCGAAGTGATATTGGGCCTCCGTGAATTTCAGGAACTGAATCGCCGCCGGCAAGAGGAGGGCGAGCCGACGTTCGCCAATCCCCGAAACGCCGCCGCCGGATCGCTGCGGCAACTGGACCCGGCCATCACCGCCGCTCGGCCGCTCGATATTTTCTGCTACGGCGTCGGACAACACATTGGGCTCGAGCTGAAAAGCCAGTGGCAGACGTTGCAGACGCTGAAGACTCTTGGTTTAAAGGTGAACCCCCTGGCCAGGCTTGTTCGCGGCATCAAAGAGGTTAAGGATTACCACGCCGACCTTTTGCAGCAGCGGGAATCGCTGCCTTACGAGATAGACGGCATTGTCGTCAAAGTGAACGATTTTTCCCTGCAGGAGCGGCTCGGCGTCAAAACGAAAAGCCCTCGGTGGGCCATCGCCTACAAATTCCCGGCGCAACAGGAGACGACGCAAATTCTGGACATCATCGTTCAGGTCGGCAGGACCGGCGTGCTTACGCCGGTCGCCGTGATGCAGCCGGTGCAAGTCGGCGGCGTGGAAGTGAGCCGCGCCACGCTGCACAATCAGGATGAAATCGACCGTAAGGATGTTCGCATCGGCGACTGGGTGGTGGTGCAGCGAGCGGGGGACGTCATCCCCGAAGTCGTCAAAGTGATCACTACCAGGCGCACCGGCCGGGAAAAACCCTACACCTTGCCTAAAAAGTGTCCGGTCTGCGGCAGCGAAACCGTCCGTCTCGAAGGCGAAGTGGCGCAGCGGTGCATCAATCTGGCTTGCCCGGCGCAGGTCAAGGAGCGTATTTACCATTTCGCTTCAAAAGGGGCCATGGACATTGACGGCCTGGGCGACAAGCTGGTGGATCAGCTTGTGGAAAAAGGATTGGTCAAGGATGTCGCCGATCTCTATTATCTCACCAGGGATGAGCTTGTCTCTCTGGAGCGCATGGCGGAGAAATCGGCGGACAATCTGCTGGCCGCCATTGAAGCGAGTAAAAAGCGGCCTCTGAATCGTCTTTTGTTTGCTCTGGGCATCCGTTTTGTCGGCGAGCACGTGGCCCGTGTACTCGTCAACTCTTTTAAAAACCTGGACAACCTGCAAAAGGCCACAAAAGAAGATTTGATGCAAGTTTACGAAATCGGCCCGCAGGTGGCGGAAAGCGTGGTCGACTTTTTCGCCAACGAGGAAAATATTTGTATCCTGGAACGGTTAAAAAAGGCCGGCGTTGAAATGAAGCCGCTGGAGGACGAGGAAGACGCCGAGAAGATTTTGGCGGGTAAAATAATTGTCTTTACCGGCGCGCTGCAAACATTTACGCGCAAGGAGGCGCGGGAACTGGTGGAACTGCTTGGCGGCCGCGCCTCCTCTTCGGTGAGCAAGAATACCGATTTTGTCGTTGTTGGCGAGAACCCCGGTTCCAAAGCGACGCGGGCGCAAGAACTCGGCGTTGAGATAATGAGCGAAAATGATTTCAGAAAACTTGTGGGGCTCGATTCGTGAAAATGACGCGCCTGCTTCTCTTTTTTACTGTTTTGTCCCTTGTCCACTGCGCCGGCAGCCGTTCCACGCAGACGGGCGAATTGAGCTTCATTTCCATTGACGAAGAACTGGCGCTTGGAGAGGATATCAACTCTTTCACATTGCGTTATCTTGACATCATTCGCAATCGTACGCTTAATCACTTTCTCAACGATATGGCGCAAAAAATCGGCGCCGTCTCGCACTGGAGCGGCCTGCCCTATACCGTTTTTGTAATTAATAACGCAAGCATCAATCATTTTTCATTGCCCGGGGGCAACATTTATCTTTTTCGCGGATTGATCGAAGAGACGGAAACGGCCGATGAGTTGGCCGTCATCGTCGCTCATGAAATTGCCCACCTTTCCGAGCGCGACGCCGTCGCCCGGCTGGCGGCGAAATACAGCTTTTCATTTGCGGCGCAGACGGTGATCGGCGAGAACCCTGAAATCGCCGAACACATCATCGCCTCTCTTTACAAAGAGGGCACTATTCTCGATTATCCTGAAAAAAAAGAGTTTACGGCCGATCAACTGGCGCTGCAATATGCGCTGGACGCCGGCTATAATCCCCAAGCCATGCTCGGCATCCTTGAAAAGATCGAGCTTATGGAAAAGGTCGATCACGATCGCACAAAGCTTTTGCGGATGACGCATCCTTCGATACATGCCCGCATCCGCAAGGTGAAAAAGAACCTGAAAAAACTTTCACTCCCCGTTCAAACAATCGAAAATGCGGCCGAATTCAAAAAGGCGAAAAACGCACTCTCCAAAATTCCTCGTTGACCATTTCTGGCCTTAATATTGCACATTCTTCCGCGTCTGATCCATAGTAAAAGAGAGAATTAAAGGGACTGAGGCGCTGGTCCTGTTCCTGGCGCTCGATAAAATTATCTCCATAACTGATGAGCCCTGGCGACCATCACGATCTTTTTGTTTTAGCAATTAAATAATAAGAACTTAGCAGCACAAGTGGAGGGTCGATGATTCGTAAAAGTTTGACAGCGCTTATAGTTTTGATGATGGTATGCGGGGGAAATGCGGTCACGCGTCTCACTATTAATGACTCCGCGAACTATTTTGTAACTTCCATTCCGACGAAAATTGTACTGTTTAGCGATGGCGCCTCATTTGGAAACACTTTATTGTGCGAAATTTTTATGGACGTCAACGGCAACAAGGAAATCGACACCTACGACCAACGCCTGGCTTTTTTCCGCTTGAAGGATGGGCTTGGATGGGTGCGAGACGACGCCTTGCCGGAAGAAGGCATTCCCGGAGATGAGACGCCAAAAGACGGCTATATTCGGACGACCTTTGTTCTGGACGAGAATTTTCGCTCCTTCAGCCCGCAAACGTGGATCGTCCGCATGACGGATGAGGATAACAGCGTCGCCTCCGCATTATTGACGTGGCGGCTGCCGCTCGGCAAATCCAGCGTAACCGGCGTGGTGCTGGATGGTCGCGGCAGCAACCCGGTTTCACATGTTCTTGTGCATTTGAAAAACAGCGCTGATCCCGATGTCGAACGATTGGCGGTGACCGACGCCGACGGCAATTTTAGCATCGATCTGTTTCCCGGAAAATGGGTCGCCTTTACAAGCAACCCACAGGATAAAAGCTATCGTCCCTCAAAACCCTTTGCCATAACCGTGAGACAGAAGCCAAACCATTTGACGTTGTACGCTGAAAAGTACAACTCTTTTATTGAAGGGTCGGTCTTTTTCAAAAACAAGTCGCCGCTTGAAAATGTGACCATTGCTTTGCAAAATACGCATAATTTCAAGATTTATCACACCACAACGGACGAAAACGGTTATTTTAAGATCGGCGTGGAGCCGGGACAGTACGTGCTCACCACCACCGAATATTCATCTATCTACCTCGGCAACCACTATTGGCCTGAAGGTTTTCATGCCGAGCCGGCCGTTGCCCATCTTGCCGTCGCTCCTGGTGAAGTTATTCGGAAAAATATTACTTTTACGGCATATCCGGCGTTCATTCGCGGCGTCTGCACACAGGACTGCGCACCGTTGATGGACGTCCTTGTTCAGGGCGTGGCCATCGATCCCCGCACAAATGAGCAGCATCTCTATCAAACGTTTTCAAAAGCGGACGGCTCCTTTTCTCTCGGCGTTGAACGCGGACTCGTTGCCTCCCTTGTGG
>JAJRST010000467.1 GCA_024278645.1 bacterium
CCACCGCCGCTTTTGGCATCACCGACATTTTTTCCTTTGCCGGCGGCATGTCGCTGATTCCCGGCGCTGAGTCACAGCTTTTATATCTTATGCCCAAACTGACCTTCAAGTTGAGCGAGCAGGCCGGGCTGGGCGGCGGTGCGATGTTTGTGACTGTTCCCGGCGAAAACAGTTTTACCCTTGGCTATGCCGTGGCGACGTTCGGAAAATCCACCGGCGGCGTCACCCTGGGCGCCGGTTTGCCGATATCTTCCGGCGGCGAAGATTTCTTTATTCTGCTTATCGGCGGTGAGATGCAAATCTCCAACAGCGCCAAGTTGATCAGCGAAAACTGGATCATCAATGGGAATGAGGAAAATGTAACCCTTTTTTCAGGGGGCGTGCGTTTTTTCGGCGACAGGCTTGCCGTGGACCTGGCGTTGTTCACAGCGACGCAGGCCTGGAGCGGGGGCGGCTTCCCATTTATGCCGTGGGTGGATTTTTCAGTGTTTTGGGGAAGATAAAAAAAGCCCGATAATAAATATCATCGGGCTTTTGCGGTTGTATAGCCTCCACTGATCCTGCAATGAATTTTCAAATCCTCGGCGGTGCAAGCAATCTTTATGATTCATGATCCGCCATTTCAACGGCGCGCCTGATCGCTGAAATATGATCCGGACTCGTGCCGCAGCAGCCGCCGACGATGCTGGCGCCGGCGGAGATGAGCGACGGCACGACCTCGAACATCTCTTCCGGCGTTTCCGGGAAGACGGTGACGCCGTCGCGAATGACCGGCGCGCCGGCGTTGGCATGCACCAGCATGGGAATGTCCGGCGCGGCGCGGCGCAGCGCTCTGATGATCTCCACCATTTGCTTCATGCCGTTGCCGCAGTTCGTGCCGATAATGTCGGCCCCGGCCTCGATGACGGCCGCCGCCATTTGTTCGGGCGATACGCCCATCATGGTTCTGTAATCGCCGTCTATGGTTTTCTCAAAAGTAAACGTGCAGATGACTTCGAGGCCGGTGTTTTCTTTCGTTGCTTTAATGGCCAGCACTGCTTCGTCGATGGCGGACATGGTTTCGACGACAATGGCGTCGGCGCCACCCTGCGCCAGCGCCGTGGCTTGTACCTTAAAAGCGTCGACCATTTCCTCTTCCGTGACGTCGCCCATCATCAGGATTTTTCCCGTGGGGCCGATGGAGCCGATGACGAAATGAGCATCGCCAGCCGCCTGGCGCGAGATGGCGGCGGCGGCCTCGGTCAGCTCAAAGGCGCGCTCGCCCAGGCCGTAATGATCCAGTTTGAACCTGCTGCCGCCAAAGCTGTTGGTCTCGATCATGTTGGCGCCGGCCTCGATGTAGCTTTTGGCGATGTCCAGCACCTCCTGGGGGTGCGTGACGTTCCACAACTCGGGGCATTCCCCCGGTTTCAATCCCTTTGCATGTAAAAACGTGCCCCAGGCGCCGTCGGAGACCAGAACCTGTCCCGCTTCTATTGCTTTACGAATTTTCATGCTCAAGCCACTTTTTTGTTCAGCAGCGCCACGGCGCCCTTTGGGTCCGGGCTGTAGCCGTCGGCGCCGATTTTCTCGGCAAAATCCCGGGTGACCGGCGCGCCGCCGATAATGACCGGCGTATCGGGAAATCTCTCTTTGATCGCTTTGATGGCGCTTTCCATATTGACCATGGTCGTGGTGAGCAGCGCGCTCATACCGACGACGCAGCCGGGATGCTCCTCAATTGCTTGCAGAAACTTGTCCGCGGACACGTCATTGCCCAGGTCGACAACCTCATAGCCCCCGCCTTCGGCCACCATGGCGACGAGATTTTTGCCGATGTCATGCAAGTCGCCGGCAATGGTGCCGATGACAAAAGTGCCCTTGCGTTTCACCTCGCCGGATTTGAAAAACGGTTTCAGATGTTCCATGGCGGCGGTCATGGCTTTGGCGGCCATCAGCAATTCGGGAACGAATGCTTTGTTTTGGCTGAATTTTTCGCCGATGCGATCCATACCCAGAATGCAGCCTTGCAGAATATCATCCGGCTTGACGCCCTGGTCAATGGCCTGCTTTGCCAGCTCGTCCGCGCCGTCCTGCCCCTTGAGGTCCGGCGGATAGGGCGCATCCTTGTTCACTTTGCCACGCTCAACGCACAATGCAATCTGTTCCACAAATTCGCTCATCTTGCTCTCCTGTCGCAATAAAAAATAGTGTTTTGCTTCTTCCCCAATTGAATGAAATTGAAAGCCAGGTGATGCTGTAATCAATCATTTGGCAAGGTGGTATGCTTTTAAAATAAAAATTTAATCGAGAAAAAAAAGGAAAAAAAGTTGCAAGACAAATCGAATCGAGGCGCCAGCATGAGGCGAATATCTGCGGATTTTGAGATTTGATAAATGGATTAAATGTCGGGATAATTAAGAAATCAAGAGTCGGCTCTGTTTTAGGATCGTTAATTATTTTGTCCCTAACCCGGACAAGCCGGAAATTCCAAATCCCAACTGCGAAATTTAACTTTTGCCATATTTGCTCAAAAATCAACTTTGAAGACACTATAAACATACCGCTCCTGACGGCGCTGAAAACGCAGATGCATTTCGTCGTCAAAAGACGTCCCGCCAGGGACGAAATATTTATAGCCAAAAAAAAACAAGACCATCAAGTCCCCTAGGGACGACATGTTTCAAACCAAAGACAAAGGACAAACGGTTTGGGCGCTCGGGCTTAGACTTTGCTCAGCATGACAGGCCCGCCGGCGTTTTTGCACAATCCGTGGAGCTTGGCGGCGGTTTTGTTTTCTGCTTTTTTGCTTGCAATTGCAAAAATAAAAGGCTATTTTTTACAAATTCAAAGTACAACCTTGAAATTGTAAAAAATAAAATGATTCAAAGAGAACTTGCTCCTTACGCTTTAAAAATTACCGGACATTATCCGGTCGTTACCATTACCGGCCCGCGTCAGTCCGGTAAAACCACCTTGGCCCGGTTGACATTTCCCCAAAAAGCTTATGCCAACCTGGAGCACCCAATGACCCGCTCTTTCGCTCGAGAAGACCCAGCTGGTTTTCTGGCGCAATTCCCCGGCGGCGCCATTATTGATGAAATCCAACGACTGCCTTCGTTACTTTCCTATATCCAAGTGGAGGTTGACGAGAAGGGGGAAAACGGACGCTACATCCTTACCGGCAGCCAGCAGTTGAATATGAGCGCAAACATCAGCCAATCTTTGGCTGGCAGAACGGCAATTTTGCGCCTTCTTCCTTTTTCGTGCGTCGAAGTGAAAAACTTTGGCGATTTCGGACTGGATGATCTCCTGGTGCGCGGCTTTTATCCGAGAATTTACAATGAAAATCTGGACTCCATGCAATTTTATGGCGACTATTTCGAAACCTATATTGAACGGGATGTAAGACAACTGGCGGAGCTAAAAAACCTTTCGCTTTTTGAAAAATTTGTTCGTCTTTGCGCCGGGCGCGTCGGGCAATTGCTCAATCTTAATTCTATGGCCAACGATGTCGGCGTTTCACAGACAACCGTCCGCGAGTGGCTCTCTTTGTTGGAGACAAGCTTTGTCGTTTTTCTCTTGCAGCCGTTTCATGCCAATATCCGAAAACGGCTGGTCAAGACGCCCAAACTTTACTTTTACGATGTGGGATTGGCGGCATGGCTGTGCGGTATAGAGACAACCGCCCACATTCGCAACCATCCGTTGCGTGGGCATTTGTTCGAGAACATGGTGATTGCTGAAATTCTTAAATTCCGCTTCAACAACGGCAAAAGGAACAACCTCTCCTTTTTTCGCGATAATACAGGCAACGAGGTGGACGTCCTCTACCATATTGCCGATAAAGTGGCGCCCATCGAAATTAAAGTTGGACAAACCGTTTCTTCGGACTATTTTAAAAATTTAATCACTTTTCGTAAACTGGGACTGCATACATTACACAAGGGATTCGTCGCTTACGCCGGCGACATAGAGCAAAACCGCCAAGATGGTCATGTGCTGAATTTCAAAAATATCATTAATGAATTGGCCAAAATGGAAAAAGAGCACGCCGGGTAAGGGCCGAATCGGCTTGTTATCGCAAAACAGCGTGCCGACGACAAGCCCAACCCGGAAATAACAAATCCCAAAATCCAACTTTTGCCAGATTTGGTCAAAGATCAATTTTTAAGACACTAATTATTTTGTTCAAAAACTGTCGATAGAGGCGCTAACAAACACCAGCGAGATTATGAACTCACTATAAATGTTTTAGAAGCAAAAATAATTTGCAATATTTGTTTCGTTCGCTTGCCGAGCCTGATTTCTCCCGCTCGATGCATGCGCCATACTCGCCGCAGGTCGTCAATGGCGTCGATATCGGTCTTTTCGGCGAGCGTCGTGATCGCCAGCTTTGCCGCACGGGCGCGCCGCAGGGTTTCCCGGTAGACCGAATCGACGCTCCAGGTCATGTTTTCGAAAAGCTCCGGCCGGGGCCGGCGGAGTCCGATGAGATAATAGCCGCCGTCATTGCTCGGCCCAATGACCAGCTCTTTTTTTTCCAAAGCGGCAAAAGCGTACGGAATGAGCTTTTGATCAATATTCGGCGAATCGCTGCCGATGAGCACGGCGCGTTTGTAACCTTGCCGAAAGGTCCATGAAAAGGCGTTGTGCATTCTGGCGCCGAGATCGTTTCCACTTTGACCCTGCAACCGCAGGTCGCTGCCGAGCCGGTCGGATATGAACGGCTCTTGTGCAACAGGGGAGAAAAAAAGTACGGCGTCGTCATCGGCGGGGAGCAATGCTTCGATTTGATCTTCAACGAGAGCTTTATAGAGCGACGCCGCTTGCTGCGGCGACAGGTGCGGCTACAGGCGCGTTTTTACCGCGCCGGGATGCGGCGCTTTGATGAGCATGATAAGCAGGTTTTACGATTGTTCAGGCATGAACAGTTCACTTTTTATTGCCGAATGTGTACCAGCGCGACAGCATCTCCGGGGAGACGCTCAGCGTCCGGGCTGTTTGCAGCAGCCAATTGCGCGCGACGTTATGGAGGATGCCCTCGTCCAGCCAGCGCCGCGTCGATGTCAGGATGCACGGCGGCAGAATGACGATTCCACCAACTTTTTTCATGCGCTTGCAGAGGTCCATGTCTTCCATGATGGGGATGTCCTGGTATCCTCCAAGTTGTTCAAAAACAGTTCTGCGCACAAAGATGCCCATGTCGCCGTAAAACAGTTTGAGAATATGGTTTTTCCGGTTCGAGGTGAATTCCGTCACTCGCCGGTAGATGCCCGGCGAGTCCAGGCCATATTCAAACGCCCCGCCGCCGCCCCTTTGGTCCTGCAACGCTTGTTGCATGGCGGCAATGGAATCACGATGCGGGCGCGTGTCGGCGTGCAGGCGCCACAATATGTCGCCGCTTGTCATGGCCGCGGCGGCGTTCATTTGCGCACCGCGTCCGCGCGGCGCCTGAATGACGACGGCTTTTTTTTGCGCCAGCTCCACCGTCCTGTCGCTGCTGCCGGCGTCCGCGACGATGATGGACAGCCCGCTGTCCAGTTTATACAGCTGGTCGGTAATCTCTGTGATGTTGTCTTCTTCATTCCACATTGGGATGATGACGGTGATCTTTTGCATGGGAAATAACGATTTGTCGATACTTGATATTATACAAAAAACTTGATCGCGCAGAGCCGCTGAGCCGCAAAACAACGCAAAGACAAGCAAGGAATGTCCTTCAGGCAATCATTCTGCCGTCAAATCATTTTGTCTTTATAGTCGTTTTGACCTCTTTCAACTTGCAGCGCATTGTAAAATAAAAAAGGCGACTGTCGTCGCCCTTATAAAGCCGGAGTGGCGTCATTCGACGCCGCGTATTTTTTCCATGAATTGCGCGCGCAGGTAGGTTTCCGGCGACTCGGTGTTTTTAAAGCTCAGTTTTCCTTTGAAATCTTTGATGGCGGCAAAATTGTGATCATCCATCCAGGAGGCCAACTCTTTAAGGATTTCATCCACTTGGTCGAGGCCTTTTTGGTACAACAGCGATGCAACCTGCACGGCGGAAGCGCCGGCCAGTAAAAGTTTGATCACATCCCTGGCGTTTTTCACGCCCGTGGTTGCGGCAATGTCGCAGCCGATTTTTCCGGCAAGCAACGCCGTCCAGCGCAGCGGCTTGTAGAGATCGTATGAGGTGCTGAAAGAAAATGTGGTGCTCAAGGATATTTTGTTGATATCGATATCCGGTTCGGTAAAACGGTTGAACAGGACAAGGGCGTCGGCGCCCCTGCGCGCGAGCTGGGCGGCGAAATGGGGAAGCGCCGTGAAATAGATGCCAATTTTTAGAGCGACCGGTATCGAGACCTGTTTTTTTACGCTGTCGATGATTTCATAATACAGGTTTTCAAGAGTTTGGCCGTCCTGGGCGACGTCGGTGGCCGTCTTGAAAACGTTCAGTTCGATGGCGTCCGCACCGGCATCCTGGAATTGTTTTGCATATTGCGGCCACCACTTCGCGGAGATGCAGTTGATGCTGGCGATGATTGGAATATCCACCTTGCTTTTGGCCTGGGCAATAATATCAAGATATTCTTGAGGACCGTATTGCAACTCCAACTCCGAACGCAAGTAATCGTACACCTCTGTATGATATGCCGCACCGTCGCCGATGCCGAAATCTTGCCGGGCTAAAACTTCTTCAAAAATGCTTTTCATGACCACCGCGCCGACGCCGCTGTTGCAGCAGTCGATGATTTTATCCACCGATTTTGTCAATCCGCTGCTTGCGGCAATGATCGGGTTCTTTAGTTTCAAGCCCATATATGTCGTCGAAAGATCCGGCATGAATTTCTCCTTTCTTTTCTGCTTTTCCGCCAAACTTTGTCAATATGTGGATTTTCAATGTTAAAATCAAGATTGAAAATATGTTTTGCCTTAAAAGCTCGCGTTTTTTATTTTTCCGATTTTGACATGACGGACGATTAAGGTTGAATCTTAACCGCAAGCTGTCTATTTTTCAATTCGTCAAACAAAAGGAGATGGAGATGAACAAAAAAGAAATGATCGACAAAATATTCGAATTGTGGGACAAGCAATGGCTGCTGCTCACAGCCGGCGACTTTGCCAAAGATTACAACGCCATGACCGTCGCCTGGGGCAGCTTTGGCGTGATGTGGGGGCGTCCCTTTGCCCAGGTTGTCGTTCGCCCCACGCGCTACACTTTTGAGTTCATGGAAAAGTACGATTCCTTTACCTTGTGCGGCTTTGCCCCCGAGTATAAAAAAACGTTGCGGCTGCTGGGCACGATGTCCGGCCGCGACGGCGACAAGATAGCCAGGGCCGGCATTACGCCGGTTGCCTCGCAAAAAATTGCCGCGCCGGGCTTTGCCGAGGCCGATTTAACAATCGAGTGCCGAAAGATTTATTGGCAGGATTTTGATCCCCAACATTTTCTGGATGCCGGCATAGAAAAAAACTATCCGGGAAAAGATTATCATCGGGTGTATTTTGGCGAGATTCTGGCCATGCGTGAAAATGGCGTTTGAATCAAGGATGTTTTAGTGTCTTAAAAGTTGGGTTTTGACCAAATCTGGCAAAAGTTGAATTTGACAGTTGGATTTTGGGGTTTGGAATTTCCGGCTTGTCCGGGTCAGGGCAGGCTCTCCAAGGCGTCCATGCGTTCTTTGGCTCTTTTTTTATAGTCCAGGGCGCCTTTGTGGTACGGATTTATGCGCAGCACAATGTCCCACATGCGGATGGCCTCGGCATATTTTTCTTCCGTATAAAGCTCGATGCCGCGATTGAAATAGTCGTCCACGCGATCGTAAAGCTTTTGCTGGCAGTCCTGCAAAAGTTCGCGCGCCACAAGATTGTTCTTGTCGTTTTCAAGAATTTGATCCAAAAGCTGCATGGCTTCAAGGTATTTGCCGGATGAATAGGAATCCTTGGCCGTATCCAGGAGCTTTTCAACCTGCATCATGTCGTTGATTTGCGTTTTTATGCTCAACGCTTCCGCCGATTCCGGATTGACGGCCAGCGCGGAATCCGCCATCGTCGCAGCTTGCGTCCAGTTTCCCTGTTCATAGTACTTTTGCGCCTGCTCGATAAATGTCGCCGTTTTATCCGTCGTCGTCGAAGCTATTCTTTGCAAATAACGACGGGCTCCGGCATGCGACGGCTGCATGGACAACGCGGTCTGGAAATGCTGTCGCGCTTTGGCAAAATTGCCGGCGTTGTAGGCGGAAACGCCTCGTCTGTAATAGCGATTGGCATAGCTTTCCAGTTTTCTCTTCAAATCGGCTGTCCTGGCAAGAGCGAGGGAATGATCCGGTCGGATACGCAAGACTTCTTCATAGAGGCCAAGAGCGCTTTTCCATGCTCCCCGGGATTCCTTTTGATTTGCCTGCTCCAGCAAGGTGGCGATGCGATTCCTGCTTTGCTGGCGCTCTTGTGATATGCGGGACAGATAATTCGAGGCGTCTTCGTAGCCGGGCGATATTTCCAGCGCTTTGCGAAATTCCGCCTCCGCCTGGTCAAGTTTGTGCTGGCTGTAAAAGCCAAGGCCGGCAAAGTAATGCTGCTCCGCCTGTTTCAAATAATAAGCGTTTATTTTTTTCAGGTAGTTTTTCGAACCGAAATGATCCGGTCGAACCAGTATGATCGATTCGAAAATTTCAGCCGCACGATCGATATCGCCTTTATCATAATAATCCACCGCTTGCAGGTACCAACGCTCCGCGTCGATGTTCACTTTGGGCCGGATCATGGCGATGGCCTCTCGCGCCTCTTTATTGTTGGGATCGATTTTGAGAATTTTCAAGTATTGCGCTGCTGCATTCAAAAAGCTCCGCTGGTTTTGGAATGTTTGCGCTGTGAGCAGCAGGGAATCGATGATGACGTTTTCTTTTTCAATAATCGTAATCAGCAGGCGCTTCAGGTCGGCCGATTTTTTGTAATTGTCATCATAGATGAGCGAATATTGACAGAGCTCCAGGGCCGCTCGTTTGTCCTTCTGTTTGACGGCTTTGAGAGCGCGGTCGTAATAGTTGCCGGCAATGATTTTGGGGTGCGCGCCGATGCGAACCGTGGCCGAAAAAACAAGTCTTTTGCTCATCTCATCATAAGCGAGTTGCACGGCAATGTTTTCCCATGAGAACCCGGCGCCAAAGGCAAAGGTGTTCGAGTCGAAATTCTCGAATCCGGCATACACTTGCACCGAGGGCGCCGGTTCGATCAACAGCCCAACATGGTCCGAATCTCTGTTCGGCATGAAGTGGTGTGCGTAGACAAGTGTGGGGCCGCCTTGCAGGAGCTTGTACGAGGCGCCGATCCTGATTTGATGAAAAAAGTCGCTGCGACCGATCGGAAGATTCTGAATGGAAAACCCCAGGGTGAGACGGTCCATGACATAAGGCGATCGTGAAAAAGCATCCTTTTTGTACGGTCGGGAAATGGAGCTTTTCGGCTTGAACAGCAGGCCGACGCCAAGCGTCCCCCAGCCGGCCTCCTGTTGCTCCATGCCGCTTATGGAGAGGCCGCCGAAAAATCCGGGCGCCAGTTGGCGCGCCCAGCCCAAACTGCCAAAGGAGACCGCCTCTTTGGAGGCCGCCGTAGAAGCATAAGATACGGCAAAGACGCCGTGCTTTGGCGTGAAATGCGAGTAGCCGAGATATTTCACCTGGTAGGGTTCATGAATGGACAGAAAGCCTTGCGGATTATGGCGCACGGCCATACTCGCCGGATTCCAGTACAATGCGGAAGGATCGTAAACTTCAACGACGCCGCTGCGTCCGAGGACGATGGACAGGGCGCCCGGAGAATAGGAATCCATGCTTTGTTGAGAGAAAGCAACAGATGCTGTGATGAAAACAAAAAAGCTTAAAGTTCGCGCCGCGGCAAGAAGGAAAGGCGCCTCCTTACATGATGATCGCATGGTCATAATCCACTTCGAATGTCGCTACGGGTTTGCTGCGGCCTTTGACCCATACAGGATTTAGATGTGTGGTTGGATAGTTGCCCTTGAGCATTTCCGCGATTTCGATGGGTGCAATGATTTGCCCCGGCTGCGCAAGGGCGCATAAACGCGCGGCAAGGTTGACGACGTCGCCAATCACCGTGTAATCCATGCGATTTTTGGAGCCCATGTTTCCGAGAACGGCCGGGCCGGCGTTAATGCCGATGCCGACATTCAGGGTGATGACGCCGAGTTCGGATCGTTTTTTGTTCAATATCCGAACGGCGCGCTGGATTTCCACGGCCGTTTTTACAGCGTTGTCCGCCTGGTCCTCGCCCTCAAAAATGGCCATCACCTGATCGCCCATAAACTTGTCGACGATGCCATGGTTTTTTTCAATGATTTGCGATTGAACGTCCATGTAAATATTGACCAGCTTGACAATTTCTCTCGGGCTCAATCGCTCGGTGAGATTGGAAAAATTGCGCACATCGGAAAAAAGCAATGTCACATTGCGGCTTTCGCCCTCCAGGGGCAGGCCGTTGGCGTAGCGGTCGCGAATCATTTTAATCGTGTACTTTGAAACACATTTTTGCATGTACAATTTTTCGTGCAGGTGCTTTATCATGGCGTTGAACTGGCGCGCCAGTTGACCCAATTCATCATTGGAGAGCACGGGGATCTCTTTTTTTAAATCCCCCTCGCTTATGCGATGTACTCCCTTGCCCAGCTCTTCGATTTGCCGGGTCATGCGATGAGCGACGAAAAAGATGAGGATGACCGAAATGATGGTAATGATAAGCGTTGCGGAAATAATTGTTTCCGTGGCGCGTCGGATGGGCGCCATAATCACCTTTTTCGAAAAGCCGAGAGAGGTGATGCCCAGGTAAACAGTGCTGCCGTCATTTCGCTGCACATAGACCGGTAAAATGTGTTCGATGATTTCGTTGGTCTCGCGTACAAATTGATCGTTCAGGCCGGTGTAAAAGACGCTGTCTTCATAGGAGACTTTGGTGTTTATCAGCGATTTGTCGGTGTGCGCGATAATGACGCCGTTTCTATCGATGACCATGGCATATTCCAGGCCGTCGATGCCCTCGCTGTAGACGTCGAGAATGGCCTCTCGGATTTGACCGAGCGGGGCGCTGCGTTCGTTGAGGTCGGCTTCTTTTTTGTAATACTCGGGCAGGATGTCCTTGATGGTTCTTGAAACATGACGCAATGAAAGCTGGCAGGTTTGGTTGAGTCTTTCGTTGAGGATTTTTTTACCGTTTTGGAAAAAAGTAAACGAAAGAATGGAGAGCATGCCGATGACCAGCACGCCGGTTATAATGATCAACTTGTCGCGTATGGGGAGAGATGCAAATCGCCATTTCGTCTTTTTCTTCAGAGAGCGAAAATAATCCACCGCGTAGAATCGCGCCTGCAATGCCCGGCTCAGTGTGTTCGATGCCTTTTTCAAAACTTTTGTAAAACCGACTTTGATGCTAAAGCCCTCATGTCATCAGGATGTTTGCGTTATCTTTCCGGTTGCTTTTTTTATTGCAGCCGGCAACTGTAAATTTAAGCAAAATGTTGCTATTATCAAAACCTATTCTTTTGCGGGGATGTCAATTTGCACGGCGACTTTAGTCGACGACGATGACTTCTTCAACCTGTATTGTATCGGGACCAGCCGACGGCTCGCCGAAGTTTGCCTTTTTTTGCAGATAATAGATCATGAAAATGAGCAAGAGAATGACCAGCAATAATCGTACGGGGTTTGCGGCGTTGCCTCGCTTGGAGCGCCGGATTCGACGGAATCGTATGCGTCGTTTCGGATCGAAATCCTCATCGTCGGGTTTGTAATAATAGGTTTCGATTTTAAATTCTCGCGGCCGTTGTAACTTTATGAACGGCATGGCGCACCTCTTTGAAAAATATATTTTATTGTTGCACTAATATTTCGCACATTCTATCCTGAATATATGCAATTTTATGAGCATCGGCAAGAGCGTGATTGACGAGGCAGGAAAAGACAATCTCGTCGCCGCTATTGCTTTTCAGATATCCCGATAATGCTTTCACAAAATCCAGGGGTCCCGTTTTGGCGTGAACTCTTGCGTCAACCCCCGGCATAGTCATCCGTTGTTCAAGCGTGCCGTCGATGCCGGAGATGGGAAGACTGTCGTAAAAAGCGATGTTGTTGCGCATGGCGCGCAATAGCTCGACAATGCTTTGCGGCGTGACCAGGTTCTTGCGCGACAAACCGGAGCCGTCTGCTAGGTGCACGCCGCTGAAATCCAGGCCGCGACGTTTCCAATACTCTTCCATAACGCCAGCGCCTGCCAATGCGCTGCCTTTTCCAGCCGTTTCCATGCCTGTTATTTTTAACAACAATTCGGCGTCCAGGTTTAAACTTTTTTTATTGATATCGTAAACAATCTCTCGCAAAGGCGGCGAATAAAACGAGGCGGCCTGGAACGTCGTATCATAGTGAAAATATTCCAAATTGTCAATATCGTCTATGCTTGCATCGACAATAATGCCGCTCCTCTTTATTGTTTCCAGTAAAACGGACAGGGTATACAGCGTCGGATTGTCGATAGTGCGTCGCTTTTTCAGGTGTTTCCCGATTGTGATGGCGCCGCGCAGGTAAAAATTGTTGCTGCATTTTTCTCTGTGGATGTCGATGCTGTCTTTTGCCAGGGAGGTGGTGATTTGCGAATTCAGCGCGACCATCGACGTGGGTGGGATGTGGCGCACTGTTGCCGCTGCGCCCACAGAGTCGCCGGCGGAAATCTCAAAGTCAACGCAGTTTCCGTGCAGGGACAGGGCGCTTATCGGCGCCTGGTACCAGAACGGTCCATTTTCCCACGACCAGCCGATGCCATATTCCTGGTCATCGAACGCATTGTCGTCGCCAATAACACGGCCCTGAATGGCTTTGACGCCAAGCGCTGCAAGCTGTTGGGCGAACGACTGGAATTGCTCCACGCCGCCAAGGCTGTGGCGCCACTGCAACGTCGGGTCGCCATAGCCTGTGATAATAATATCGACGATGAACAGACTGTCGACGATATCACCGTCCAGGTAATATTCCGTCTTTGTACGGCATTCCGGGCCGAGCAGCTCCAGGGCTGTCGCCGTGGTGCACAGCTTCAGGTTGGAGCCGGGCATAAAGGAGAGGTCGTCGTTTTTACGGTAAACAAAAGTCGACCTTTTCTCGGACCACACGGCGACGCCGACAAAGGCGTTGTTCAAATCGGCGTCGGAAAATAGAGCATCCAGTTGTTCGCTCAACGACGCCGGCGGCGCTTGAGGCGACTTGTGAACGACAATACCGCACTGGATCCCTAGTGTACATGGAATCGTTGCAAGGATAAGAATAAGGATTCGCTTTTTCATTTTCTTTCGCCGGTTTGTTTTTTATAAAATACCAATTGCCGGAAAAATAAACAAGCGCTTTGCAAGCGTTGCAATTGAGCGTGAAATTGGCTAATTTAATTTTTTAACCGAATCAGGAGAACGAGTGCAAAAGACAAAAGCCAGGTTTGAGGAATTGGTGACGATCATGGCGCGGCTTCGCGCCGTCGACGGCTGCCCGTGGGACAGGGAGCAGACGCACAAGTCGCTGCGCCAGCATCTGCTGGAAGAAGCTTACGAAGTGATTGAAGCGATTGACCTTGACGATTATGAACAGCTCAAGGGCGAACTCGGCGACTTGCTGCTGCAAGTCGTTTTTCATGCGCAAATGGCGAGCGAGGGGAACCGGTTTTCCATCGGCGATGTCATTCAAGGCATCAATGAAAAATTAATCCGCCGGCACCCGCACGTATTCGGCGATGAAAAGATCGAGACGTCGGCGGAGCAGATCGTCGCCTGGGAAAAAAGCAAGCTGACCAAAGAGGGAAAGAGTCCGCCATAGACGGCGTGCCGAAACAATTGCCGGCGTTGCTGCGAGCCTACCGTATGCAGGGCAAGGCCGCCGCCGTCGGCTTTGACTGGCCGAACATCGAGCCGGTGTGGAAAAAGTTCGACGAAGAGGTCGACGAATTAAAAGAGGCCATCGCACACGGCGACGAATCTCATATCGAAGAGGAATTGGGCGATCTGCTGTTCACGATCGTCAATATATCACGTTTTTTAAAGGCCAATCCGGAGGATGCGCTTCGGTGGACGATTGAAAAGTTTGAGCGCCGCTTCAAGCAGGTGGAAGCGGCCTTTTCAGCGCAAGGCCGCTCCATTGCCGACGCCTCGCTGGAAGAGATGGACGAGATTTGGGATGCGGTGAAAGCGGACGAATAAACAGGCCGCGATCTAAATCGCATCGAAGCGGGGTTTCAAGGCATCCCAGGATTCATACAACCCCTGCGGCAGAACCTTTGTATGCCCGAAAATCGGCATGAAATTGGTGTCGCCGTCCCAGCGGGGCACGATATGAAAGTGCACATGATCGTCAATGCCGGCGCCCGCGGTTCTGCCCAGGTTCATGCCGATGTTCAAGCCGTCGGGATTCATGGCGTTTTTTATAATCTTTGCCGAGCCGGCGAGCAGCGCCATCATGTCCCGGCGCTCCTCTTCCGTCAAATCTTCCAGGTTGGCGACGTGACGATAGGGGACGATCATCAAATGGCCGTTATTGTAAGGATAGTAATTCATGATCACAAAGCAATGGTCGCCGCGATGCAGTATCAGGTTTTCGCGGTCGGCCTCTTGCTTTGGTTTGTCGCAAAAGATACAGCCGTGCGGCTTGGGCGATAAAATATATTCCATGCGCCAGGGGGCCCACAAGTAATCCATTTTCTTCTCCTTTTACATAAAAAAAGGGTGCAGATTTGCTCTGCACCCTTTTTGAATGGCATATTGCTTTACTCTTCCTCGGCCTTGCTCTCGGCGATAACTTTAGCTTCGACGTCTTTTGGAACCGGTTCGTAATGGGAAAAGCTGCGCGTATGCGAAGCGCGCCCGCCTGTGATGGAGCGGAGCTTTGTGGCATAGTCATGCAGTTCGGCCAGCGGCGCCTGCGCTTTGATAATCTGAAAGCGCCCTTGCGCCTCCATGCCGGCGATTTTACCGCGACGGGTGGACAGGTCGCCCATCACATCGCCCATGTTTTCCTCGGGAGTTTTCACCTCGATATTGTAAATCGGCTCCAGCAAGATGGGCTTGGCTTTTTGCATGGCCAGCTTGAAGACCTGGCGTCCGGCAATCTGGAAGGCGATGTCCTTCGAGTCCACCGGGTGCTCTTTGCCGTCATAAACAATGGCCTTAACGTCGACAATTTTATAGCCGGCGACCGCGCCTTCCTCCAGCACTTGTTTAACGCCTTTTTCAATGGACGGGATGAACACGTTGGAAATGGCGCCGCCAACCACTTTGCTTTCAAATTCAAAACCGCCGCCGCGCGGCAACGGCTCGATGCGCATCCACACCTCGGCGAACTGACCGGCGCCGCCCGACTGCTTTTTATGGCGGTATTTTTCATCGGCCTTGGCGGTGATGGTTTCTCTGTAAGGGATTTTCGGCTTTTTTTGCACAACCTCAACGCCGTAGCGCTCTTTGAGTCGCTGCAGGATAATGGTCAAGTGCAGCTCGCCCTGACCGGAGACCACGGTTTGTTTGAGTTCGGGATCAATGGTCACCGTAAAGCTGGGATCGATCTCGTGAAGCGTATTCAGACCGTTGCTGATCTTTTCTTCGTCGCCCTTGCTTTTGGGCTCGACGGCGATTTGAACCACCGGCTCGGCAAACTTGATTGGCGGAAAGTGCACAATGCGTTTTTTATCGGCCAGGGTGTCGCCCGAATGCGTGTTCTTTAATTTCACCAGGGCGCCGATATCGCCGGCCTTCAAACCGCCGACCTCGTTGCGTGTTTTGCCGTTCAAGGCGTAAATTTGCCCGATTTTTTCATTGGCCTTGCGGGTGGTGTTGACAACTTCGTCGCCGGATTTTAGGGCGCCGGAATAGACGCGAATCAATGACAATTCGCCGACGTGCATTTCCGCTATCGTCTTGAACACAAACGCGGAGAATTCGGCGTTTTCATCGCATTCGATTTGGATTTCTTCGCCGGCGTCGTTCGTCGCCGTGTAAGGAGATCGTGCGACCGGGGTGGGGCCGTATTGGGCGATAAAGTCGAGCAGGGGACGGGCGCCGAAGTTTTTAGATGCCGCGCCGCAAAAAACCGGGTAAATGCTCTGGTCCACCATGCCGGCTTGCAAGCCCTTGATGAGATCGGCGTCGCTCAATTCCATGGTTTCAAGATATTTTTCCATGATCTCATCGTCGCATTCGGCTATTTTTTCGATCAATTCCATGCGCAGCTCTTCGGCGCGATCGGCGAATTCCGCGGGCATGTCTTCCTCGGTGAATTTGCCGCTGTTGTCGGCGCTAAAAGTCAATTTCTTCATACGCAGCAGGTCAATGACGGCATTGAATCCCTCGCCCTCGTTCGTCGGAAATTGAAAGGCAATGACGTTGTTGCCATAGGCCTCTTTGATCGACTCCAGCGCTTCATCATATTTGGCATGTTCGCGATCGAGCAAATTGATAAAGAACATACGCGGAATATTCAGCTCATCAAGTATTTCCATGGCGGCGTCGGTGCCCACTTCGACGCCGTTGACGCCGTTGATGAGCACGACGGCGAGGTCGGTGACGCGCAGGCCGCAGCGTACTTCGCCGGCAAAGTCGGCATAGCCGGGCAGGTCCAATAAATTGATCTTGCATTGTTGCCACTCGAACTGCATCAATGAAGCGCCGATGGAGATTTTGCGGTTAATTTCGTCGGAGCGATAGTCGGATATTGTCGTGCCGTCTTCAATTGTGCCAAAACGATTGGTCACGCCGGCGGAATATAGCATTGCTTCGGAGAGCGTCGTCTTTCCAATAGATTGGTGCGATACCAAGCCAATGTTTCGAATATCATTTGGCCCATATTCTTTCACAGTCATCCTCCTTTTTTGACAAGCAGGAATTGCTTGAGATTGTGTTTGTATGTTAAAATTTATTTATGTCGTTTTTGACGCATTGATCCTCGTATGGTTCAAAGTATTCGACTGCCGCAAAAATCGTTTTAAAATACGCCCGGTTGGACTCTTGGGAAGCTTTTCGACTTTTTCGATAAATTTGGGGCATTTATAGACCGGCAGCAGGTTCTGGCAATAGGACAGCAGCTCTTTTGTCGTCAGCTCGTAACCGTTTTTGAGCACGATAAAAGCTTTGACTTCGGAGCCGTGGACGGCATCGGGAACAGCGACGACCGCCGCCTCGTCGACCGCCGGATGCTCATGAAGAATGCGCTCTACTTCTCTGGATTGTATCTCAAAGCCGCCTTTGACAATGACGTCGTCTTTGCGCTCCTGAACATAAAGATAATGGTTGATGTCAATGTAGCCGATATCGCCCGTGGCCAGCCAACCGTCCTGAAGCCGGCGTTGCGTTTCCTCGGGCTGCCCGTGGTAGCCTTTCATGAGGCTCGGACTCTTTACAAATATTTCGCCGCTGTGGTTGGGGCGCAATATGCGTCCCTTGGGGTCGCGAATCTGAACTTCAACGCCGATAAGAGGGAGGCCGGAAGATTCCGGAATGCGTTCATGACTGATGCGCGTCGACGTCACCAGCGGCCCGGCTTCGGTCAACCCGTAGGCTTTGAGGATCAGCGCATCGTACTTTTGTTCAAACTCTTCCAATATATCATACGGTAAAAATCCCCCGTAGCTCATGCAGTATTTTAAAGACGGCAATCGCAGATCGTCGCCCTCAACCTCGTTCAGAGCTTTGAACATACCCGGCACGGCCGGCATGATGGTGACGTTGAACTTTCGAATGGTTCGCACCACCTCTTCGGCGCGAAAACGCGGCAAAAGCACCAACGGCGCGCCGGCGGCAAGCGAGGCGTGCATGACGATCGACTGTCCGAGCGGATGAAAAAGCGGCAGCACGGCGATCAGCTTTTCCTGCGGCGTGATGCGCAGAAGATCGATAAATGTCGTCGCGTTAAAGGCCAGGGCGTCATGGGACAGCTCGGCGCCCATGGCAATATCCGTAATGCCGGAGGTATAGTTGATCACGGCAATGTCCGAATCGGCGGCCTCGATGTCCGGCGCCGACGGCTCTGACCCGGCGATGAGTTTTGTAAGAGATATGGAAAAGGCGGGGATTTTCTCGCCAAGAACAATCAATTGTGAACAGGAGGGAGCCGAATGGAATGCAGGGAGTCCTGTTGCTAAAAAGTTTTCCCATGTGATAAAGAGC
Organism: bacterium; assembly: GCA_024278645.1. Classification (GTDB taxonomy): domain Bacteria; phylum Zhuqueibacterota; class Zhuqueibacteria; order Residuimicrobiales; family Krinioviventaceae; genus JAJRST01. Next base: position 18,152 of record JAJRST010000467.1, read on the forward strand.
TTGGCGCCGCAGTCGAGCAGTTGGTGCTCAACTTCTTTGGCGTCGTGCATGAAATTAATGGGCACGGCGACAGCCCCCAACATGAGAACGGCATAGTAGCTGATACAAAAATGAGGCACATTGGGCAGCATAATCGCCACCCGATCTCCTTTCTTGATGCCCAGTCGCTGCAAGCCTGCCGCCAGGCGTTTTTGGGCGTCATGAAGCGACTGGTACGAAATGGACGTTTCTCCAAAAAATATTGCCGTGTTTTCGGGAAATGTCTCTACTGTATTTTGGAGTTGTGCAACAAGAGTCGGCAAAATAATTCTCAACAGTTTAGTCGTTTCCTTGCATGATATTAAAAGATTTTAAAGATACTTTTAATGTTCCAAAATGTCAAGAACATTTTCTAACCTCTAAGCTTCTATTATCAATGGTTTACGAGTTTTGTTTTCACTTTGTCTCGCTCGTCGTCGAATTTTACATTCGAAATTGATATTTAAATTAATTCCTTGAATTTCAATGACTAAAATGCTTAATTTGTAGTCCCGGATAATTCCTGTCGGCTGCCCGGGGCGCCGACAGCCGGAGTAAAAATGCTTTTTATTGGCCTGATATTTGAAACCGTTTGCCGTCACTATTTATGGCAACGCCGGACTGTTCGCAAAAAATTAAGAGAATACAATAATGTTTAAATATAAATTGAAAACGATTGTCGTCGCTTTGCTCGTGATGCTGTTCATAATTATCGGCCTGCATCCCCGTAAAGTATGGTCCGGGGCGCAGCAGCTTTACAACAAGTGGATGGTGCTCACCATGATTCTGGACAAAGTGGAGCGCTTTTACGTTGACGAGCGCAACCCCGACGACCTGCTGAAAGACGCCATTGACGGCATGTTGTCCGGGCTGGACCCCCATTCGGTTTATATTTCGGCGGAACAATATAAATCATTCTGCCGAAATTATGAGGGGTACTTTGGCGTCGGCCTCAAGTACAGCATTATCAGCGGACAATACGTGGTCACTTCCCTGGCCGAAAACGGCCCTGCAGCCATCGCCGGCATCGCCGTCGGCGATAGAATTGTCAAGATCGAGGGGGCGCCCGTTAAGGAGCTTGACGCCCCTGCCATTGAACGTTACCTTTCCGGCCGCGAAGATGAAAGCGTGACCCTGGAGGTGGCCCGCCCCAACGAAGAGGCGTTGATCACGTTCGAACTCCCGAAACGACAAATTTATCACGAAAGCGTGCCCATCGCCCTCATGGTCGAGCCGCAGACAGGGTATATAAAGATCTCCATTTTTACGGATTCCACGCCCATGGAGCTGGATATGGCCTATGCAGAGCTAAACGCGCTGGGCATGAAGCGGCTGGTCCTCGATTTGCGCAATAACAGCGGCGGCGCCTTTGAGGCCGGCGTGGCCGTGGCCGATCGTTTTCTGCCCGCAGGCAGGATGATTGTATTTACAAAAGGACGTGCGGCGCACTCGTCGCAGCAATACATTGCCACGTCGCCAAAAACGTTTCCACGCATGCCTTTAATCGTTCTGGTCAACGAAGCCACGGCCAGTGATGCGGAAATAGTGGCCGGGGCCATTCAGGATTGGGATCGTGGTCTTATTGTCGGGCGACGCACTTTTGGCAAGGCGCTGGTGCAAACGGAATTTCCTTTTCAGGATGGTTCGGTGCTTCTTTTGACCACGGCGCGGTACTATACGCCGCTTGGCCGTTTGATTCAAAGCGACTATTATGTCGACTCCGGGCGCTCGCTGAAGGATGAAGAGCATCGTTTCAAAAAATACAAAACGCCCAAGGGCCGCCTGGTTTTCGGCGGCGGCGGCATTCGACCTGATGTGGAAATCAAAGGCGTTTCCAAGGAGATTCCCAAGCCTTTGAAAAATCTATATTTGTCTCATGAAGACGTGTTTTTCAGGTTTGCCGATGCTTATGCTTCGGCGCTGTCTGAAACAGATCGTTCTCAGGATCTGGACGCCTTTTTAAAAGAGTTTTATGTTTCCGCATCAATGCTGGAGGATTTTTATCGACAGGTGGAGCAGGCCGGCGTTTCGGTGCAAAAGTCGGAACTGCAACGCTATGATAAAGAATTAAAAAACGCCATCAAAGTTGAAATCGCCTGGCGTCTGTGGGGAGAGAAGGGGCGTTATGCCGCAGCAGCGCTGTCTGATGTGGAAATCAAAAAATCGCTTTCCTATTTCACGCAGGCGACAGCGCTGATCACAAAGTAATAAAGCAAAAGGCGAGGGCGACGAGAGGTGAAAATTATACTTGCTTCTCGAATCTCAGAATTGTAAGTTGAAAAGTAAAAAGTTTCGACTATTTCTCCAGTCGGCAATATGTTACATGTGACGCTATAGTGTGACAAACAAGATTTCCCGGGAAAGATCGGTTGAAAGACTATAC
>JAJRST010000468.1 GCA_024278645.1 bacterium
CCATCCGGCGTCGACGTCGCACGTCGGCTTGTCGCCGGAGGAGCGCGCGGCGCTCGGCATTACGGACGGTCTTTTGCGTCTTTCCGTCGGCATCGAGGATGTCGCTGATTTACTGGACGATCTGGAACAAGCGTTGGAAAAAATCTAAAAAATTCGTAAATTTCACCTCAAGCGGATTGCGAGAATATCAGGCTGTTTTGGTATTTCATATCTTGCCGTTTATAACTGCTTTTGTGATGTTGTCCTGAAGCGGATCGCATATCCAATTTCCCGATCTCATAATTTCGATGCAACAAAAGGATTTGAATATTTTCATGAAATCAAGCGAATTACGACAATCTTTTCTCGATTTTCTCAAAGGCAAGGGGCATCATATCGTACCCAGCGCGCCGGTTGTGCCGCAGGACGATCCCACGTTGCTGTTCACAAACGCCGGCATGAACCAGTTCAAGGATATTTTTCTGGGCGCCCGACAAATTACACACCTGCGCGTTGCCGACTCGCAAAAATGCATTCGCGTGTCCGGGAAGCACAACGATCTTGAAGAAGTGGGGCGCGACACTTATCACCACACTTTTTTCGAAATGCTCGGCAATTGGTCGTTTGGCGATTATTTTAAAAAGGAAGCGATCGCCTGGGCGTGGGAGCTGTTGACCGAAGTCTGGAAGCTGCCCAAGGAAAAACTTTACGCCACCATTTTTGAGGGCGATCAGGCCGACAATGTGCCACGCGACGACGAGGCCGCCGATGAATGGAAACGGCAGACGGACATTCAGCCGGATCACATCCTTGCCTTTGGTAAAAAGGACAACTTTTGGGAAATGGGAGAAACCGGTCCCTGCGGCCCCTGTTCGGAAATTCATATCGACCGCGGCCCGGAATTTTGCGACAATGACGACCCGGCTCACGTCTGCCAGGTGAACGGCGGCTGCGCTCGCTATATCGAATTGTGGAATCTTGTTTTCATCCAATACAATCGCGATGAAACCGGGGCGCTGCACCCGCTGCCGGCGAGTCACGTGGATACCGGCGCCGGCTTTGAACGCCTCGTCGCCGTCATTCAGAAAAAAGCATCCAATTATGACACGGACCTGTTTACGCCAATATTAACGCAAATCAGCGACTTGACCGGCAAACCCTACAGCGACGGCGAGGAAGGGGTGGCATTCCGCGTCATCGCCGACCACCTCCGCGCGCTCTCTTTTGCCATTGCAGACGGCGCCATTCCCGGCAATGAAGGACGCGGCTATGTGCTGCGCCGCATCCTGCGCCGCGCCGCCCGGTTCGGCCGCGTGCTGGAAATGCACGAGCCCTTTATTTACAAACTTTTGCATTCGCTGGTGCAGGTGATGGGCGACGCCTACCCGGAAATCGTCCAGCGCAAGGAGTATATCGCTCGCGTTATTCGAGCCGAGGAAGAAAGCTTTGGCCGCACCCTGGACCGCGGCATCGAAATTTTTGAACAAAAAGCGGCGGATGTGCTGCAAAGCAGCGAGACCGTTTTCCCCGGCGACGACGCCTTTGTGCTGCACGATACTTTCGGCTTTCCCCTCGATCTCACCCAGTTGATGGCCGAGGAAAAGGGCCTGACCGTGGATGTGGCCGGCTTTAACACAGAGATGGAAAAACAGCGCCAACGCTCATCCCGGGCGCACAGCGTCTAATACCAAACCATGGACATCGGCGCCAAAGGCGGCAGCGAATTCGTCGGCTATACGCAGGACGCCGTGCACGCGCAAGTGCTGCAATACCGGGACGGCAAACTTGTGTTGACAAAAACGCCCTTCTATGCCGAATCCGGCGGACAGGTCGGCGACAGCGGCGTCATCAAGGGCGACCGTTTTGAATTCAAAGTGACGGATACCAAAAACATCGGCGAACATATCGTGCACTTTGGCGAGATCGTTTCCGGCGATGAACCAAAGCCGGGCGACGACGTCGAGGCCGCCATCGACGTGCAAAGGCGTCGCGCTGCCGAGCGCAATCACACGGTCACCCATTTGGTGCACAAGGCGCTGCGGGATGTGCTCGGCGATCATGTGCAGCAGGCCGGCTCGCTGGTGCACCCCGATTATATGCGTTTTGATTTCACCCATTTTGAACGAGTGAGCCCGGAGGAGCTGCAGCGCATTGAGAGAATCGTCAACGAAAGAATTTTAGAGAACCGCAAAACGGCATGGAAAGTATTGCCGATCGAGGAAGCCAAATCCCTTGGCGCCGTAGCCCTTTTCGGCGAAAAGTATGGCGACAGGGTGCGCATGGTCGAAATTGAAGAATACTCGCGCGAGTTGTGCGGCGGCACCCACGTTCGCGCCACCGGCGAGATCGGCGAGTTTGTCATCGTCAATGAAACCTCCGTCGCCGCCGGGATTCGACGCATCGAATGCCTCACCGGCTTGCGGGCGCACGAATATTTGCGCAGCCGCAACCGTGCGCTCGAGCAGGCGGCGGCGCTGCTCGGCTGTTCTCCGGAAGAGACCGATGTCCGTCTTAAAGCGCTCCTGCAGGAACGCAAAAAGATGGAGCAGGAGTTGAGGCAGTTGCGCCGCCAAACCTCAAAAAATATCATCAGCGAGCTGTTGAATAAGGTCAAGGAGATCGACGGCGTCAGGATCGTCGCCTCCCGTGTGGACGCCGCCAGCGTCGACGAGCTGCGCAGCATGGGCGATGAACTGCGAAACGGTCTTGGTTCGGGCGTCGGCGTTCTTGGCGCGCTCATCAACGATAAAGTCTCTTTTGTGTGCATAGTGACCAGGGACGTCATTCAGGACAAGGGTCTGAAGGCCGGCGATATTGTGAAAAAGGTCGCCTCCTTTGCCGACGGCGGCGGCGGCGGCAGTCCGCACATGGCCCTGGCCGGTGCAAAAGATGCTTCAAAACTGGGCCTGGCTTTATCAAAAACCGAATCGGTTGTATCTGATCTTTTGAGTCATTGAGTTGAAATTAACCCGAAAGGATGCTGCCCACTGTGAAGGTGTTTGATCAGCTACTTGCCATCAAAAAGAAAAAGGGGGCGGGCTATTTTGTTCTGATCGATCCGGACAAGCAGGATGTGAATCGCGCTATCGAACTTGCTGAAACATGCGAGGCCGCCGGCGCCGACGCCCTGCTCGTCGGCGGCAGCCTGCTGTTGGCCAATGTTTTTGATGATACCGTCAAGGCCATCAAGGAGCATTGCAGCATCCCGGTCATCATTTTTCCGGGCAGCACCAAGCAGATATCCCGCCATGCCGACGCCATTCTTTTTTTAACGTTGATTAGTGGACGCAACCCGGAATCTCTGATCGGCAGCCAGGTGATCGCCGCGCCGATTATAAAATCGACAAAAATAGATCCGATTTCAACGGGCTATATGTTCATTGACTCGGGGACGGTGACCTCCGCATTATTCATGAGCGACACGCGGCCGATTCCCCGTGAAAAACCGGATATTGCAGCCGCGCACGCCCTGGCGGCGCAATACATGGGAATGCGTTGCGTTTACCTGGAAGCGGGCAGCGGCGCCCGGCATTCGGTGCCCAACAAGGTGGTGGCCGCCGTGGCAAAATATATATCCATTCCCATTATTTGCGGCGGCGGCATTCGCACGCCGGACGAGGCGCGCGAAAAGGTGCTCGCCGGCGCCAGCTTTGTGGTCACTGGCACGATAATTGAGAAAGATTCCAATCCTGCACTCATCAAGGCGTTCGCCGATGCAGTGCATGTTAACGAATGACCGGAATATACGACTCTGCGCACGGGTTACAATGAAATGTTTTAAATAGGATTGGAAGAATGCAATTCATAGATACGCATAATCATGTCATCCCCTTTGTTGACGATGGCGCCGACGACTGGGACGTCTCCCTGGAGATGTTGCTGCAGGCGCAAGAAGATGGTATTGTTGAACTTGTGTGCACGCCGCATGTGCTCACCAGCAAGGAGCTGCGCGAAGAGCAGCGCTTTATTGAAAAGTTTGAAGAATTAAAAGTGCGCGCCAAAGAAGCGGGAATCTCCATCAAACTGCATATCGGCAGCGAGCTGTATGTGCAGCCCGATTTTGATTTTAGTTGCAAACTGGCGACACTTGCTCAAAACGGACGCTATTTTCTCATGGAATTCCCCATGAGCATGATACCGCCGTTTGTGGCGCAACATTTTTTCAATCTTTTTGCCAAAACTCATACGCCGATTATCGCCCATCCGGAACGCAACGGCGGCATCATCGGCGACATCCAAAAAGCGTATGATTTTGTTAAAAAGGGCGCCCTGCTTCAGGTGACCGCGGGCAGCCTTTTGGGCGTGTTCGGCGGCCAGGTGCGTCTCATCGCCAATCAGCTCATGGACGCCAACCTGGTGCATATTATCGCCACCGATGCGCACGACGTCACGCGACGGACCCTCAAACTCAGACAAGCCTACGAACTGGTTCTGGAAAAGTGGGGCCCCGATCGGGCGGAAATGTTGTTCTGGAGCAACCCAAGAAAAATAATCAACGGCGATGAAATCGACATTGGCGAGCCGCGCGAGCTGCTGCCGGAAATGCAATTCCGGCCCACGCTGCAAACGCGCTTGAGATCATTTTTTAGAAAGGGCAGTGAATATTGACGGATCAGATTGTACGACATATCGAAGAACAGTTTAACGAAAGCGCGCGCATTAAGCAGGATTTTGGCCGCGATAATGCTGAAAAAATATATGCAACCGCGCAGCTCATGATCGACAGCCTGAAGGCAGGCGGCAAGCTGATGATCTGTGGCAACGGCGGCAGCGCCGCCGACGCCCAGCATTTTGCCGCGGAGATGATCGGACGCCTGCGTTACGACCGCGATCCCATCGGGGCCATCGCCCTGACCACGGATTCCTCCAATTTGACGGCCATTGGCAACGACTATTCGTACGATGACGTATTCTGGCGTCAGGTGCAGGCCATTGGCTCTGAGAATGACGTTTTAATCGGCATCAGCACCTCCGGTAACTCGATGAATGTCATCAAAGCCGTGCAGACGGCGCAACGGAAAAAGATAAAAACCATCGCCTTGCTCGGACGCGACGGCGGCAAGCTCGTCGATATAGTCGACGGCGCGCTGGTCGTGCCGGCGCAAACCTCCATGCGCATCCAGGAGGTTCATATCACCGTCATTCATACCTGGTGTGAACTGATCGAGGACGCCCTTTTCCCAAACGAGAGAGTTTAATTAGCTTTGAGCTTCCTGAATCCACTCATTCTTTTCGGCCTTTTTGCCGCTTCGCTGCCTATCCTGATTCACCTTTTCACCAGGACGAAATCGAGAACCATCCCCTTCAGTACGCTCGATTTTCTCAAAGAGCTGCAAAATGAACAGATACGCCGCATAAAGCTGCGGCAGATTTTATTGCTCATTCTGCGCACCCTGATCGTCATTCTCATCATCCTGGCTTTTGCACGGCCAACGCTGCAAGGCGCTTTGGGCGCCGCGCCTTCGAATGCAAAAACGAGCATGGCGATTATACTCGACAACTCGGTGAGCATGAGACGACCGCATAACGGCGGCACGCTGTATGATCAGGCGCGGCGTCGCGCTGAAAGGGTCGCCGA
>JAJRST010000469.1 GCA_024278645.1 bacterium
AGGAAGGTCGGCTCATCGCCTGTTTTTCAGGCGCCCTCGACGCGACGGAGCTCGCCGATGCTCTTTTATCCTATATGCATGAATTGCGGGATGTGCTCGATTTGGATTTTGACATCGTTTTGGGAATCGAATCGATGCCGCTGCGCGACTGGACTGCCGAATGGAAAAAGTCGCTCAAGCCGATATGGGTGAGCGACAATGTTTTGATAAAGCCCACCTGGGTTCCAACGCCCGAAAAAGCGCCTGAGCATATCATCGAGATTGATCCGGAAATGGCCTTTGGCTCCGGCGAGCATTCCACCACAAGGATGACCTTGCAGCTTCTCGAAAAGAATGTTCGATCCGGCATGTCTGTTTTGGATGTCGGCGTTGGAACCGGCGTTTTGTCCATCGGCGCGCTAAAGCTGGGCGCCGCCAAAGTGATCGCCCTGGATGTCGATCCGCTGGCTTCGCACACGGCCAGGCGCAATGCGCAAAAAAACAATGTCGCCTCTTGCTTTCACGTTTTTACCGGCACGCTGGACGCCGTCGGCCGCGTCTTTTTTGACCTGATTGCCGCCAATGTGAACCGCGGGCAGATCGTGCGCATGTTGCCGCGGATGAGCGAGTTGTTGCCCATTGGCGGTCGTTGTCTTTTGTCCGGGATTCTCGACGTCGAGGAGCGTATCATTCGAGAGTCGTGCAACGAGGCGGGGCTCGCCGTGCTGTCCGTGCGGCGCGAGCAGGAGTGGCTTGCTTTTGAAACCGAAAAGAAATAAATTGCGTATGCTATCGGGTTATGCGGTTATCGGGAAGAAAATATGTCAAAGATTGAAGCGACAATCTTTTTTATCCTGGCTATGCTTGCCGCCGGCAACGGTGCGGACAATATTATCATCGACAGCCTTGTCGTGCGCGACAATACGCTCAACTTGTCCTACCATATCAACAATCTTTTAGACGACAAAGGGGTGCAGGCGCTGGAGCGCGGCATCACCTCCGAGGTTGTGCATCATATTCAGCTTTGGCGAAAAAAAAGCTTCATCAATCCGATGGAAAAAGAGTATGTTTATTCAGTAAAACTCTTTTATGACAGTTGGGAAAAAAAATACAGAATTCTGTCGAATGATGAGAATCGATTGACTTTTCATTTGGAAACCGTAAAAGAAAAATGTTCGGTGCTCGAAAATTTCCCTGTCGCTGACGCGGACGATCTGGAACGCGGGCAAAAGTATTTTATCAGCATAGATGTCATCTTTCAACCCATTTCCGCGGAGAGTTACAATGCCATAAGCGATATTTTCAGCAGCGACGAAAAAAAACAGACCGGGAACAAAAAGAACGGCTTTTTCGGCGTTTTGGTCAACCTTTTAGGGTTCGGCGATAAAAAGTTTTCCGTCAAGTCGCAAGACTTTATTATCACGGAAACGGGGAGCGTAGAGTTTGTGAAATAGCATGTTGTCATCATTCTCCTGCCTGATTTCACAATATCGCGGTTATGGGGCGATAATCAATTGAAATAAATACAATTCATGCAGGGTTATTTCTTAAAGGCATCCATTAATTTGGCAACTGACTAGCTGGGAGAATAGAAATGAAAAAGCTATTGTTCGTTTTTACGCTTGCGTTTATCCTCTTTACAAACCTTTCCTTTTCAACAGAGCGGCCGGCCACAACGGCGGACATTCTCGCTGAACAATTTCAAAATGCCGACAACAATAAGGAGCTGTCAAATATTGCTCTCCCCTTGAGACAGTTGCACGATAATTTTGATGCAGCGCTCGAGACGGCGATAAAGGAAGAGCATTTGCGGCAAAAGATGCAGCGACAGCTTCGCGAGCATCTTGCGCCGCACCATCTCGTCCCCCTGTTTTTCCAGCAGATCGATCGCTTGCACGATGCGCGGATAGAACAAGAAAAACTGCGCGCGTTGCAAACATCCATAAATCAGACCAAAGCCGTTGTGAATGACGGAGGCGTCAGCGGACGCGTTACGGTCGATGGAGCGCCGCCGCTGGAGACGGTGACCGTTTTCGCTTTTGACAGCCACGGCTATTTCGCCGGCTCCGCCGAGGTGAACGCCGAGACGGGCGAGTATGTTATCAGCAATCTGCCCAGCGATTCTTTTTACGTGGTCACACGCAGCGATGCTTATGTGGATGAAATTTATAACGACGTCAAATCGCCGCTCGGTTCATGGGATTCCTGGCGGCAGGCGCAAAAGGTGTTTGTGCCCCAGGCCATAGTCGGCGGCGTCGATTTTGAACTTGACAACGGCGTAAAAATTGGCGGCACGATTACAAACAGCGCCGGCGAACCCCTGGAGACGGCCACGGTGGTCGATTTCGTCGTCACCAGGGCTGACGACCCCACTGTCGTTTCCGCCACCTCCTGCGAGCTGGTCAACGGCGTGTACGAATTTGTTCTTCCTTCCACCGGTCGTTTCAAGGTGCAGGTCCGCTCCGATGGCTACGAGCCCCTGTGGTACGCCAACGCGCAGCAATGGGAAAACGCAACGGTCGTCGAAATCACGAGTTTGACGGATACGCCGACGCTCGATTTTCAATTGACCGCTACAGGCGCCGGACTGACCGGGCAAATCAGCGGTACGGTGTCGCCGGCTATTTTAGCGATTACCGCCGCATTTAATGCCGCGGATACTTCGTTTGTGCAGATGGGCGTATCCCTCGGCTTGTTGTTCGTGCCTTATACCATCCCGGATTTGCCGGCAGGCGATTATTTTGTCTATGCCGACGATTACCTGGGCACGCTTTTTGGCGCCGGCAACTATCGCGGCGAGTTTTACGACGGCGCCGACGGCACGCCCTATGTGAACCAGGCGACAACCGTCGCCGTCACCGCCGGCGAGGAGACAAGCGATATTAATTTTACCCTCGACGTCGGGGCGACTATAAAAGGCAAAGTGACCGACAGCAATGATGCGCCGCTTGATTCGCTGACATTGCTGCTCATCAACTCCGATCTGGCCGCTGTCGGCGGCGATCCGTTCCTGGCGCGTTTTGAACTGCATGTGGTGAGCACCGATTTTAACGGCGAATACGAGATCCCCGGCCTGCGCACCGGTCAATACTTTCTGAGGACCTTTTCCGACTTTTTTATCAATTTTGACCTGGCCAGCCCTGATAGTATTTTACTCGACGGCAA
>JAJRST010000470.1 GCA_024278645.1 bacterium
TGCACAAACAGCAGAATAGCGCCGAGAAAGAATAGAACAAAAACGCTCAGGATAATTAATCCGATTATTTTATCCTGTTTTTTGGCCACGGCTGCCTTTATTGTTTCGCTGCCATAAATAAAAATGTGCCACGAAAAAAAGGATGGCACAGACGATTGATTATAAAACGGTTATAATATTAGCTATAAATTCAACAAAATGCAAGGTAAAATTTGCGGTTTTGGCACGGCTGCCGTCAGCTCGGCCGCGCCAGTTGATCGTAGACGGCGGATATTTTCTCGGCGCATCGCTCTATGCTAAAAGTTTCCCTGGCGTACCGATAATTCGTCGCCGCCATTTTTTGTCGCATCTTGTCCTCGTCGGTCAAGGCGCTCATCGCCTTCTCAAGCTGATCCACATCCCCGGGTTCGCACAAAAAACCGTTTTTGCCGTGTTCGAGGACGTCGGGGATGCCGCCGACCCGTGTTGAAATAATCGGCAGGCCGGCCGCCAGGGCTTCTAAAATGGAGATCGGCAGTCCCTCGCCGTACGAGGCCAGGACAAAGGCGGACGCCCTGGCGAAAAAATGATATTTCTCCTCGCCTCGGCGCGGGCCGTGCAGCGTAATGACTTTGGCTGCACCTTTTTTGTTCGCCTCGCTTTTAACGGCGTCGATCTCCCCCGGCCCGACAATGTCGACATGAAAAGAGAGTCCTTTTTTGCACAGCCGCGCCGCCGCATCGATCACATCATAAATGCCCTTGCGACGACTGACCTCGCCAATGTGCAAAAAAGTAACGACGCCGTCCTTTTGCTTCATGCCTTCAAACGGCGTCAGGTCGATGCCGTTTTGCACGACGTGGATCCTGTCGTTGATCCCCCATTGTGCAAAGTACCGGCGCCAGGATTCCGAAAGGGCGATGATCGCATCGCATTGCCTGAAAAAATAACGAATGGCCGATTGCAGCACAGGCGGACTGCCCGCGTAAAACTCCTTGAACAAGGCCCCATGCACGTGCAGTACAACCTTGCGGCCTGCCGCCCTGGCCGTAAAAATATAGGCGCATTTTTCCCAAAAAGAGGTATAGGACGCCGTGTGGATGTGCACAATATCGATGCGGCGGCAAAGCAGCATAACGACAAAGCGCAGGAAAAAGCGGATCGAGTAGGCATGGCTCATCGCCGTTAGCGACAGCCTGCGCTTGAAAGCCCCGGCATAGCCGGTTTTGATGGCATAAGCGCCGCCGCGGAACAGGCGCGGTTTGGATATATTCAGTAAAATAATATGATGCCGACGCGCCAGGGATGATTTCAACAGATCCCCCATAAAGGCTTCCATGCCTCCAAGCTGCGGCGGCGCCGGGGAAACGTGCAACACAGCGAGCGGACGCATGATCATTCCTGTTCCAGTTTATCCCACCAGTTGAATTTGATAAATGTCGTCGCCAGCAGACAGACGATGGCGGCGGTTCCGAATTTGCCAAAACTCTTGATCACCAGAAACATGGGCATCACCAAAAGCGACAGTTGCCAGACAATGCCGACGGCGACGTTGATCATATCGCGTCCGAAATTCTTGTTGCGAGCAAAGCCGGAATCCTGCCTTAAAACCTTGGCCAGCACCGGCTTCCAAAATCCCCAGGGACGCACGCGCGTGTAGAAATCAATCAACACCTCGTCGCTCTCCGGCTTTGTCAACAGTGTAGCCGCAACAGAGCCGAGCAGCGAAATAATAAATATGATCGGAAAGCTTTCCATGGCGTTGAGACCCGGCAGGACGATGGGAATGATGACCGCGCCAATGATGCCGGAGATCATGCCCCAAAAGTAGCCGTGGCCGTTGAAACGCCACCAGTACCATTTCAGCACATTGGGCGCCGCATAGCCGCCCCAAAGCGCCGAGGTAATCCACAGCGTCACCTGGTTTATGGATTCGGACATAAAGCCGAAAAGAATGCCGAGCGCCACGAAAACCAGGGAAGTGAGATAACTGAGATTGATCAGTTTTTTGTTGCTCGCCTTGGGATTGATGTAGCGTTTATAGATATCGTTGACGACATACGCGGGCGCGGCGTTTACCGTGGCGGCAAAGGTGGACATAAAGGCAGACAGCAACCCGGCCAGCAGCACGCCCATCAATCCGACGGGGATATAATTCTTTATGGCAAACGGCAACACCTGCTCAAAGTCGATATTGGCGCCCATTGAATTCAGTTGCGGCGAAAAAAAGGCAACGGCCAATACGGTGAGACCGGCGATCATCATATAGCGCGGGAAGAACAGGGCGACGTTGACAAAGCCGCTCATCTTGGAGGCCTCCTTTGGCGTCTTTGTGGCCAGGATTCGCTGCATGTCGTAGTTCGGCGCCGGCCCGGCCAGGGACAACAGAATGCCCTTGAACAGCATCATCATGAAAAAGGCGCCGAACATGCCGCCGAAAAAGGTATAATCGTCCGAGGCAATCTTGTCCATCACCGACGGCATGAGGTTGCCCCAGTCCAGTTTCATCTCCCAGCCAAAAAACAAATTACCCCATCCCTGCGGCACAAGCTTGTTGATCATCTCCGGCGATACCTTGATCATGGCGATGACGCCCACGGAAATGGAGGCGATTGTCATGATGATGAATTGCAGCACCTCGGTAAAGACGACGCTGTACATGCCGCCGGCCACGGCGTACACCGCGGTTACGCTCATGAAAATTATGGCATAGACGTTCGCCGTCGCCTCCGGGCTGCCAAAGGTCCACGGCAGCAACGTGGCGGCAAATTTGCCGATGCCCTGAAAGGCGTAGGCAAGAAAGCCGATGACGCTGACCAGCGCAAACACCACCACTGAAATATGCGACAAATTCGAACCGACATTTTTGCCAAACCGCGTGGTAATCCACTCGGCGCCGGTGAGCACGTTGGAACGGCGCAGCCATGCCGCCAGAAACATCATCAGAAAAATCTGGTTGAACGTCGGCCA
>JAJRST010000471.1 GCA_024278645.1 bacterium
CCCTTTAAAATGTAAATGTCCGTAGCTTGCGCCCTGTTGTTGGTCATCGGGTCGATCAGGCCGTCCTCCCCCAGGTTTTCCGCATACTGTAAAATCACTTTCGTCCCCTTGTCGCCGCGCATGGAAATTCGCGCCCAGCCGGCAAAGTTTTGCCCCATGTCGTAAACAATGACATCAGGCTGCGGCTTTGTCGCCTCCACGGGGGCGATGGTCTCGGTGATTCTGATCGGCGGCATCACCTGCGCCGTCAGTTTCCCTGCCGGCGGGTTGACGATGTGGGCGGTCGCCCAGTCAGAGTCGTCATAATCGGGCCGATCCCAGCCGGGCTTTTCCAGGTTGGCGTCATAGAATTCGCCGTCGTAAATACAGCTTTTGACGACCGCGCCGGGCGCCGCTTTCCAGGCGTCGTCGGTGGCGAATATTTGCGACGTCCCGTCCTCGAACAGCAGGTGCAACTGCAAAATGGCGCGCTTGGAACCGAACCATTGTTGATGCCAGTCCCACCACTTTTTTGTCGGATTGAACCAGCCGTTTCCCAGCCGAATGCCGACGGCATTGTCGCCCCGTCGCAACATTGGCGTAACGTCGTAAACGTCATAGAGAACCTGTTTGCTGTAATTGGTCTTGGCCGGGGTGAGAACGTTATCGCCGACCTTGCGTCCGTTGATGTGCAGCTCGTACAATCCCAGGCCGGCGACGAAAACGCGGGCGCTTTGCAGCCGCTTGTCTATGCTCAGCTCCTTGCGCAGCAGCGTCGAACGGCTGTCCACGCGCACCGAGTCGGCGCCCCGCGGCTGCCCGGAGGGACTCGCATAATAGCCTTTCGCCGATTTCGGGTCGACGCCGGGGCCCAGGCCGATCCATCGGGCTTGCCAGTCGCTCTGCTGCAACAGCGCCGTGCTGAAAACGGCGACGTCGCTGTATTTTGAAGGGTTGCCCTCGTTATCCCAGACGCGAACTTTCCAGTAGCAGGTCCGGTCGCTGCGCAGCGGCGCGCCGCCATAGCGAATGTGAACGGATTGGTCCGAGGCGATTTTCCCGGAATCCCACAAATCGCCGTCGTCCTGTTGCAGCTTTTCCTTACTGCTTGCTGCCAGCACCTGAAACGCCGTCTGCTTTTGTCCTCGCAGGGGAGATTCGAGAATCCAGCTAAAGCGCGGTTGCGGCGTGTCCACGCCGATGGGGTTGACGGCGTACTCGCAGCGCAATTCCTTGACGGCGATTGCGTCCTTTGTGGCGCAGGATAGTAAAAGAAGCGAAAGCGACAGTAAAAAGGGGATTGTAATGGATTTCATGTTCAGCCTCGATGTTTAATGATTCGATTCATTAGTGCTCTTTAACAAATAGCAACATTATTGCCGCCAGGATTGTTAGCGCCAATGAAAAATAAAATGGCGCCGCCAGGCCAATCTTGTACCAGAAAATCCCCGCCAGCAGAGAAGCCGGAAACGCGCACAATCCGATAACCATTTGAAATCCACCCAAGCTGCTGGCACGATATTTAACTGGAGCAAGTTCCGATACCAGCGTTTGTTGCACCGGGTCCAGGGCGCCCTTGTGCAGACCATACAAAACGAATGTAAAAAGTATGCTTGTATAGCTGTGAACAAAAATAAAACCGAGACAAACCAACGCCCAGAAAATTAAAGATAGCATCAGTACAAATTTTCTACCCATTTTATCCGAAAGGCTGCCGAAAGGGATTGAAAAAACAGAGGCGGTGGCCGTAAAGATGAGGTAAAGCACCGGAACGAATGTTATCTTGAAACCAAATTCTTTTGCAAAGATCAATAAAAAAGAGTAGCTAAAAGAACCCAGGGCGAAAAAGGAACTGGACAGCAAATACAACTTGAAATCTTTATTCAAGTCCTTAAAGGAAAGTCCTTTATAAATTTTGATGTCGGAAGGCTTTTTTTCTTTTACCATCAATAAAATCAACAAGGCGGCAATGGCTGACGGGATGGAGGCCAACAGCAACAACCTTTTGTATCCCAATAATTTGAAAAACAAGATGCAAATAATGATGCCGCCAACGGCGCCGAGGTTGTCCATGGCGCGCAGCAAGCCGAAATTTTTGCCCCGTTCTTTTTTTGTGGAAAGGTCGGCAACCATAGCATCTCGGGGCGCACTTCTTACTTTTCCTGCGCGGTCCAAAATTCTAAATGGTATTAAATGCTGCCAAGCGACCGAGACGGCATATCCGACCCTTGATAAAGAAGCCAAAATATAACCGATCCAGATGAAAATCTTTCTTTTTCTCATGCGATCGGACAGGTAGCCGGAAGCCGCTTTGGAGATTGAAACAATGGCTTCTCCCAAACCATCGATAAAGCCAAGAGCAGCCATGTTGGCGCCCAAAAACGTGGTTACGAATAAAGGCCAGATTGGATAAATCATATCCGAGCCCAAGTCATTTAAAAAAGAGGCTACAGCAAATGTTCTGACGGTTTTTTTCGATTTATTTCGAACCATATCTCTGGCAAAATAAAAATTTAGTTTTTCTTCTCATGTCAAGTGAAATTAACCATTCTACAATAAAGCACAACATAATTTTTCTTTTTCATGAGAACGATTTTTTGAAAAAAACTTGACATTCAACTGCAAGATGTTTTCTTTAAGATGAGGCACATCATATCATTCATCCAACCGAGGAGAAAACCACAATATGAGAAAACATCTTGAAATCAAATGGACCGCCGTATCTTTTTTGATCGTTGCACTTTTTATGGGTTCTTTTTCATGCACCCGCAAAACAGATTCAGGAGAACAAAAAGTGAAACATCCGGCCATCGTGCTGCAGGAATTCATTTACGCCATCGAGGAGGCGCCGACGCCGCAGTGTCATGCGTCGACCATTGCAAAGTCAAACGGTCATCTCGTCGCCGCCTGGTTCGGCGGCACCAGGGAGAAAAACAAGGATGTGGGCATCTGGGTGTCCCGCAAGGAGGGCGATGCCTGGACAAAGCCGGTCGAGGTCGCCAACGGCGTGCAGCCGGACGGCACGCGCTGGCCCTGCTGGAACCCGGTGTTGTTCCAGCCCAAGGATGGGCCGTTGATGCTGTTCTACAAGGTGGGGCCGGATCCGAGAACGTGGTGGGGACTGGTGATGACCTCCGATGACGGCGGCGCCACATGGTCGACGCCGCGCCGCCTGCCGGACGGCATTTACGGCCCGATCAAGAACAAACCGGTGCAGCTCGCCGACGGCCGCATCCTCGGTCCGACGAGCACCGAACACGACGGCTGGAAAGTGCAGATCGAAGAGTCGAGCGACCTCGGCAAGACCTGGACGAGCAGCGGCTCGCTGAACGACGGGGTGAAGATCGGCGCCATTCAGCCGTCGATTCTCATCCATGGCGACGGCGTGCTGCAACTGCTATGTCGCACGCAAAACGGCTTTGTCTCCGAATGCTGGTCCACGGACAACGGCGCCTCCTGGAGTGAAATGACGCTGACCTCGCTGCCCAATCCGAATTCCGGCATCGACGCCGTCACCCTGGCCGACGGCCGCCATCTTTTGGTCTACAATCCCACCGGCGGCGACTGGGGCGATCGCGTGCCGTTGACCGTCGCCATTTCATCGGACGGCAAGAGCTGGAAGGACGTCTTTGAACTGGAATCGGTCACCGATCCCAAAACCGCCAAGGATGAAGAGTACTCCTATCCATCGGTCATTCAGGCGGACGACGGTTTGGTGCACATCGTTTATACGTGGAATCGTAAAACGGTCAAGCATGTGGTGGTTGATCCGCAAAAAATCGACTAGCGCTGTGCCGAGTCTATCGCGAACCATCCCCCTCATTCCGCCGCTCTGCGGCGGAATGTTTCCTTGGTATCTCGTGACGACGCTCTGCGTCGTCATGCTTGCTATTTGGGACCCGACGCACAAAGGGCCTGCGCGACGCTCCGCGTCGTACGACCCAATATCCGTTCGAGGTCAATCCTCATCGCGAGCGATCAAGAAAAGCCCCGTCTCCCGGTTCGACGAACAACTCCCCGTTGTTGTACCGAATCCGTCCCCCGCTGATATTGGTATCTCGTGACGACGCTCTGCGTCGTCATGCTTGCTATTTGGGACCCGACGCACAAAGGGCCTGCGCGACGCTCCGCGTCGTACGACCCAATATCCGTTCGAGGAAAATCCTCATCGCGAGCGATAAACAAAGGCCCCCTCTCCCGGTTCGACGAACAGTTCCCCATTATCATATCGAACCCGTCCCCCGCTGACGACCAGCGAAGGTTTGCCGCTGATTTTCCATCCCTCGTAAATCGTATAGTCGCAGTTCTGTCTCATGCTTTTTGCGGAAATCGTCTCCTCGACATTTTCATCCCACAACACAATGTCGGCGTCGCTGCCCGGCGCCAGC
>JAJRST010000037.1 GCA_024278645.1 bacterium
AAATTTGTGTCGCCGACAAAGTTCGTCACATCCGGGTAATATTTTTGAAAAGCATCCGCGGTACGGCTGACGACGAGCCAGCCGTGCGCGGGGATGATGCTTCCGTCCGGCATGAAAAAGCGGTGCGTCGAATCGTCGTCGCTGATGCGCCATCCGCTCACATCGACCGCCGCGGATGACGGGTTGTACAGCTCCACCCAATCGCCGCACGGCCAGTCGTCGGCCTCGGCGTACATGATTTCATTGATGACGATCCGCGTCTTTAAAGATTCGAACAGCGGCTCAAAAGTGCGGCCCGACCGCGGCGTCGCATTGATGCTTTGCCGTTGCGGCAAGGAGGCGTCCGCCCAGCCGGCAAAGCGGTATCCGGCCGCCGGCATGGCGGTCAGACGTATCGGCGTTTCCGGGTAATAGTCGCCGTTGAAATCCTGCCGGATAGTCAAGGAATTGAGCTGCACGGCGCCCTGCTCGGGATGCAAGCGGATGCTTATCGAAACCGGCGCCGACAGGTTGAAAAAGCGCTGCATGCGCGCGCGCACCGAGTCCGGGCGAATGCGCACGAATTGCCGCAGGTAATCGACCTTGTCATACCAATTTTCCACGGAAGCGCCCCAACGCTGCGCCGCGCGCGGGATTTCGCTTTCGATCTCCGCCGCCAGCGAATCGATGACCCCGAGGACGGCGTCTGTCTTGAATGTCGTATTGTAAAGATCGCACAAACGATTGACAAAGTAACGGCGATAGCCGGCGTTTTGCAGCAGCTTTTGGCCGATGACGTAGATATAATACTGGTTCGACGGATTGGTATAATAGTCAAAACCGTTCCATTTCATATTGCCCAGGGCGCGGTCGGCGTCCCAGATGGTCGTCATCCATTTCGCCTGAGGCGTCTTTTCGCGAATCCAGAAAACGCCGTACACCCAGCTCCTGTATTGCGTCACATGCGCCAGCGCCAAAAGATTGGTGAAATTGACGACGTCGACGCGACCGGCCAGTTGCGCGTACATGGCGTCAGCCGTAAAGTTGTTTTGGCGCACAAAAGCGAGAAACGCCTCCCACTCGGCGAGATCGCCATAGTCGAGCTCGTAATTGTTATAGCCCCAGCGCATACGCACGACGTCAAAATCCCGGAGATTATAATAATCCCGGATAAAATATTCGTTGACGCTCTCTTTGAGGTCGTAAATGCCCCAGTATTCGTTGTTGAGATAAAGCACGCAAAAACGGCTGTGCGACGCCGGATCGCCGAGACGGCGAAATAATTCGGTTACCACGGGATCGCGCAACAACGTGCCGTAAGGCTTTTGCAAATCGTCGTCGTAGCCGGCGCGCAGCACCAGGTTTTTGAATTTATCGACCTTTGTCACATCGTAAAGTGGATAGAGCAGTTGCGGCGCGCCGTAACTGTCGCGAAAATAGAGGCGAAAGGATTTTTTATCCATTTCACGCCCGGAATTGCCCTGGATGCGAATGCCGCACGGCAGGCTGAATTTTACCTGGTCGTCTTCAAGCAAGCTGACAATGACGCCTCTCTCCCACTCGCGCCCGCTGTTGCTCCAATTTGTATAGATGCCCTTGTCGTCGCCGAACAGGTTGCCCGGGTCGGTGACGATGGATAGAATCGGCACATCATGCGGCGGGTTGATAAAGATCGCCGCCGTGGCGACGTCGCTCGGCAAATAATTTTCAGCGACGACGCGCGCACGAATGACCGTGGTCCGCGAAACCGTGACCGGGGAAGCATAGAGACGGGTGACCTCGTCCGCCTGCACGCCCGGCTCCGAGCCGTCCAGCGTATAATAAATCACGGCGTTTGTATGCGCCGTGGAAAGTGCAACGGTTTGCGCCGAGGCATAGACGCCGGTGGGCGCGGAGATGGACGGCGACGCGGCGATGCCAAGAACATCGGGATTGGCGGCGTTCGGCGTCGGCGGGTTGATAAAGATAAAATGATCGCCGCCGTCGGGCGTGCGTCCGTAGGAGATATTTGTCGTCTGTCGGCCAAAGGAGAGGCTGTCGACCACCGTCAAACCGGGTTCGATCAGGCCGAGCCATTCGCCTCCTTTGGCGAGCTTGAAATCGGCGTGCAATGGACCCTGTCCAAGGTCGCCGTCCGCCCACACCAACAGATAACCTTTTGCGCGAATGGTCGTCGACGGGAACCTCCATTTTTCGAAATTTTGCGGATCGTCGGAAAGGTAATAGCCGTTCAGGTTGACGTCGGCGTCGCCGGCGTTATAAATTTCAATCCAGTCGTCATACTCGCCGGCCTCGTCGGCCAGAACCGTGGTGTTTGAAGCCAGAAATTCATTGATAAACAGCGATGTTTGAGCGGCGGCAAGGGCTGTCGCCACAATAACGACAAAAATTGCGGCGCAGAAGATTCTTTTCATTCCGTGTTCCTTGATTATAATCGTGGTTAAATATACAAAAAATTCGTATGTTAACAAATAACTCCCTGTATCTCCGACAGTTCCATGTTCTCTCATGCCCGCGCGCCGGCAGCGGAAGGCGTTGCGGGATGCTTCGCGTCCGCTCGGTCAACCGGACGCAGAGTGCATTGTTGTTTATTGAAATATTTTATTTAAATCAATACATTTAAGGTGGTTCATCCTGAAAGCGTCAACATGACGATACCGTCCGACGAGCAGGTTGTTCGATTATTTACAGGAAACAAGCTATGACAAAAGTAAGCGGCGTTTTTAAACGCACACGAGAAGGCGGCAAGCTGCTGGATGCAAATTATTCGTTTCGCCGCTGGGGGCAGGATATTTTTGTACCCTACCCTCTCGTTAAAACATATCACCTTGTGGATGGCGCACAAGTCGTCGGCGAAGCGACGGCCAATAAAACGGGCCTGAAACTATCGTCTATCGAAAGCATCTGCGGCAAGCCGCCGGAGGCATTTGCCAACAGAACGCCATTCCGGCAGCTCGTCGCCATTGCGCCAAACGACCGGTTCAACCTGTCGGTGACCGGCGATGCGAGCACGCGCACCATCGACCTCATCGCGCCGATCGGCAGGGGCGCCCGGGTGCTGATTGTTTCACCGCCCAAAGCCGGCAAAACAACAGTGCTGGAAAAGATCGCCGAAGCGATTCATACGGAATCGACGGACGCGCGCATCATCGCCCTGTTGATCGACGAACGTCCCGAGGAGGTGACTTTTTTTCAGCGGGCCGTCAAGGCGGAAGTGCTGGCCAGTTCCAGCGATCAAAGCGTACAGGAGCACGTGGACCTGGCCGAATTGACCCTCGCCCACATTCAGAGCGAGCTGGAGTGCGGCCATGATGTGGTCATCCTCGTCGACAGCCTGACGCGCATGGGACGCGCCTTTAACCTTAAAGGCACGGGCCGCAAACGCACCATGTCCGGCGGCATCGAGGTGGGCGCGCTGGAAATTCCGCGCCGGTTTTTCGGCTTGGCGCGAAATATCGAGCACGGCGGCTCGGTTACAATTATCGCCACGGCGCTCATCGACACCGGGTCGAGAATGGATGAAGTCATTTTTGAAGAATTCAAAGGCACGGGCAATTGCGAAGTCGTTCTCGACCGCTCGCTGGCGGAGAGCTATATCTTTCCGGCCATCAATATTCAAAAGAGCGGCGCTCGCAAGGAGGAACAGCTTTACCCGGAAGAAGAGTACAAGAGCCTTGTCAAGCTCCGACGGATGCTGGCGGGACTGGAGCCCAAAGAGGCCATGCGCACGTTGCTGCAACTTTATGAAAAATACCCCACCAACCGGGAGCTGTTGCAAAGCATCGGTTAACTATGCCCGAAATCGTTTTCTATAGCGACATGATTTTTCGGGCCCGGAAACAAATCAACCTGGTATTTATATTGAAAGAAATCCACTTTAAAATTTTGATCGGCGCGCTCATCCTGACGATTTCGTCGTTTCATTACCTGACGCCCACTTTTTTGCGCCCTTTGCATGAACTGTACAAAGTGATTTATTTCATTCCGATTATTCTCGCCGCCTTTGCCTTTGGTACGCGAGGAGGCGTCATTGCCGCGCTTGTCGTCACCGTCATTTACCTTCCCCATGTGATGTTTCAATGGGGCGGCAGCTTTGTCATGAACATCAGCCGCTTCTTTATGATTCTGCTTTACAATACCCTTGGGGCGTTGACCGGCTATTTATGGGAGCAGGAAAAAAAGCAGCGGCACTATTACCAGGACGCCTCGAAACAATTGAAGGAATCGCTGACAAAGCTGGAACAGACATCGGATGAGCTGAAGCAAATCGAGGGGCAGTTGCGCGCGGCGGAACGCCTGTCCACCCTGGGCGAGTTGACGGCGAGCCTGGCGCACGAGGTTCGCAATCCCCTCGGCTCCATTCGCGGCGTGGCGGAGATTTTGCGCGATGAACCGGCCAATGAAGATCATCCGAAATTTGTCGATATCCTGCTCAAAGAAGTGCAGCGCCTGGATGCCGTGGTAGGCAACTACTTGTCCTTTGCACGGCAAAAAGCCGTGGACAAAAAGCCGGTCGCCTTGAGCAGCATCATCGAGTCGACGCTGGCGTTAGTGGCGCCGGAGATGCGCAAGAAGAACCTGATCGTCAGCAGGACGATCTATCCGGCTGATTTGCGACTGGTGTGTCAGGAAGATCAAATACGGCAGGCGATACTGAATATCATTCTCAACGCCATCCAGGCCAGCCCGGCGCACGGCAAAATTCACGTCGGCGCTGAAAAACAGGATCATACGATCCTCATCAGCATTGCCGATGAGGGTCCGGGCTTGAGTAAAAATGCCGTGAAAAAATTATTCGAGCCGTTTTTCACCGAAAAAGCCGACGGCACCGGACTCGGTCTTGCGATCACAAAGCGCATCGTCCGGGCGCACGGGGGCGATATTAAGGCGGAAAACAGAAAAAACGGCGGAGCAATAATCATCATGGAGTTTCCATCGTGAAGCAAAAACTAACAATACTGTTTATTGACGATGATGAGAGCCTGACCACGGTTGTCGCCCATCAGCTAAAAGGCATGGGATATGCCGTGGAGGTTGCCAATCGAGGGGCAGCCGGGTTGGAAAAGTTCAAAGAGAGTCCGCCGGACCTGGTGCTGCTCGACCTGCAGATGCCGGATATGCACGGCATGGAAGTGCTGAAAAAAATACGCGCATTCAATGACGAGGTGCCGATCATCATCGGTACGGCCTACGGCACCGTGGATAATGCCGTGGAAGCATGTCAAAAAGGCGCCGACGATTATTTGACCAAACCGTTTGCAAAGGAGCAGCTTCGCTTTGCTCTTGAAAAAGCGATGCGCCTGAAAAAGCTAGAGCGGGAGAACATTCGCCTGCAAAGCGAACTGCAGGATAAATACAAGTTCGGCCATATTTTAACAAAGAACAAAGAGATGAAAGCGCTGCTGGAACTTGCCGGACGCGCGGCCCGCAGCGACGCCGCCGTTTTAATCACCGGCGAAAGCGGCACCGGCAAAGAGCTGATGGCCAAGGCCATTCATCACAATTCGCCGCGAAGGGACAAGCCGTTCATTGCCGTCAACTGCCCATCAATCCCGGAAACGCTGATCGAGAGCGAATTGTTCGGCCACGAAAAAGGCGCCTTTACCGGCGCCGTAGCCGCCAAGCCGGGCAAGTTTGAATTGGCCGACGGCGGCTCCCTGTTCCTCGATGAGATCGGCGATCTCAAATTTGACCTGCAGGCCAAGCTCCTGCGCGTGCTGCAGGAGCACGAGATCGAACGCGTCGGCGGCACAAAAACCATTCCCGTGGACGTGCGGGTGCTGGCGGCGACGAACCAGAACCTGGGCGACCTGGTCGCCAACGGTCAATTCCGTCAGGATCTGTTTTACCGGCTCAATGTCATCCCCATCACCATCCCGCCGCTGCGGCAGCGTCCCGAGGACATCCCCTTGCTCGCCGAACACTTTGTAAAAAAATATGCCGACAAGCCCACGCGCATCGACCCCGAATTCCTCAAGGAACTGATGCGCTACAACTGGCCGGGCAATGTCCGGGAGCTGGAAAACATTGTGCAGCGAGCCGTGGTGCTGTCGACATCCGACGTGTTGACCGGCGACGACATCCCTGGCGAGCAGCTTTCGCACAAGCCGCACGCCGAAGGTGGAAACGTCACACTCGCCGAGGCCGAGAAGCATGCCATCATCGATGCACTCAACCAGACGAAATGGAACCAGTCCCGGGCCGCGGCTATACTCAACATCCCCAGGCACGTATTGATTTACCGGATGAAAAAACTGGGCATTCATAACGATTAACGGAGGGCGGCCGCACGAGTTAGACAATTCGTTGTGCAGCCCAGTTGCACCGAACCTCCCTATTCACGCCTTTTATACCTCGCCCAAACTCAGATCGCCGTATATTTTAAGCACCGGCCCATCCTTGCTTATATCCAGCTTTGTATCCGGAAAATACTTTGGCAATATTTGGCGCAATTTTTCCATGGCTATATCCTTTATCTCATCACGAATGCCGTCGGACACACGTTCGAGAGTCACAACCTTGACGTCAACGACATAACCCTTTCCGATTTCGGAACCGATGCCCAGGGTAAAATTGGCGTTGATGCTGATCAGACCGTCATGCGCCGGATTGGCCGTCTTGCCGCGGCGCGGCCGCGCCGGGTGCAATGTGTAGCGACCATTGTACTTTTCCTCGAAAAAATAATCAAGCTCACGCATCGCCTGATCGAGCCTGGACTCCCAGGCGACGGCTGAAAAATGTCGCATAACGCCGCTCCATGATGTTGGTATTGTTGAACGCAAGCACAATTCAGGAACCTACTTTTAAGTGAACAATGCAGCCGGGATTGGTATTTCAGTCGCTGCGAGATCGCTAAAATTAAAAGCATCATATTTTTTTCGCAGAACAGTTGCTTTGTGCGTAGTATAGTTCGTATTTTAATCAAGCAAACGGACAAACTAACTGGCGCTCTCAATGACATTGG
>JAJRST010000472.1 GCA_024278645.1 bacterium
GAAAAAGTAGCCCTGTAAATGGTGCAGATGAATGATATCGAATTGCGGCGCAAGGCGGCGAAAGCGATGCATCCACAAAGGGTCAAAATAGCTGTCCAGGCCGAGCAGCCTGGTTTTTAGAAAATTGAACTTTGAGGACAAACCGCCGAGCGGGAAAGGGATGCTGCGGGGATCGTCGGAGTCGTCACGCGGGCAGAGGAGAAAAGACTCGAAATCGGAGGTTTGGTTCAAACCTTTGTGCAGCGCCAGGACATGCGCGCCGGCGCCGCCCTTGCGCACGGTTGTGGTGACGCGAAGAATCCTAATGGGGCTGGTCATGTTTTTCTTGCAAAGAGCGTTGAATGATCCGTTCGGCTTCGGCGGCCACCTCCTCCGGTCGAATCAGCATCAGACATATTTTGTCGTCGCAGGTTGTGGCCATGCAATGCCGGCATTTGACATCCTTGCGCAGCACCACGTGACCGTCGCCGAGGGGCTCCCATTTGCCGCGCACGTCGCGCGCCGAAAAAATGGCCACGCAGGGCGTTTTCACCGCGGCCGCCAGGTGCATGGTTCCGGTGTCGTTGCCGATATACACATCGCATTTTTTCAGCAACGCCGAACTCTGACGGACGCTCAGTTCGCCGGCGGTGTTGCAGCCGCGCTTCCAGGATCTCACCAGGGCGTCGCCGACCAGGCGGTCCGACTGATCGCCAAAAACGATCGGGAAAATGTCATATTGCTTTATCAATTTGTGGCCGACGTTCCAAAAGTTTTCCACCTTCCAGCGCTTTGCCGGCATTTTTGTTCCCGGCCCAAAGCCGACGATGAGGCGGCCGTTGCGCTCGCCAAGATTGTCGCGCAGCCAGGACTCGGCAAAGGCGTGCTCTTTTTCATCCAGCAGGAGTTCCATTTTTGCCACGGCGGACTGCGGCGTCTCAAAGTCGTAGTTTTTAAACTGCGCCAAAAGCCAATCGGCTTCGTGCATCAAAGGGTGATCGGCGGATTCGGGGCGCTGTTCGCGTTGAAAGCCCCATAAATATTTGGCGCCGATGCATTTGAAGAAAAAGCGGTCGCGCCGCACCTGTTTTGGCGTTCTGGAAGACGGGGCGAGGTAAACCACGGCATCGTAACGGAACAGCAATCTCGGCAACAGCAAAAGCATAAATATCTTTTGTTTCAAGCCGAACCGCCCCTCTTTCGATTTGCGGTAGGAAATAAATTTGTCGAAAAGCGATGTATTTTCGAACACCTGCCTGGCGAGAACATATTTTTTGCCGGCAATCCTGTCGGACATTAGGGTAAATGTTGCGTTCGGAAATTGTTCGCGAAAAAATTGTATCGCCGGAATGGAAACAATGGTGTCGCCCAGTTGCCCGATCCTGTAAAAAAGGATAGTCCTCACATCTTTTTCAGGTTTCATAGCGCAGCCTCTTCACCCACTCGTTGTCGCTCTCGTAGCCAAGTTCGGTCAGCAGCCCCCGGGTATGGCGCTCAAACATTTCAGCCGCCTCTTTGCTGAAATAATTTCGCCAGTCGCCTACCACGCCTTTGCGCTTGTTCGAGGTTACATCTTCCTCACCCGCTTTACGCTTTGTCTGTTGTTGAAAGGAAAACTTTTTGACGGTCATGGTCAAAAGTTGTTCATCAACATTGTTTACATTTAATTTATGCAATAGATCGCAAAGTGCGGACAATGAATCGCGATTAAAATCCTCGTAACGCACGACGATGACGTGTTCCCGAAACGCCCACTGCCGCACATGCCGCGGCCAGGAAATACGACATCCCGCCGGATGCTCGAACCACTCCCTTAGAAACAACGGCATCACCTGGCGATGGTTGTTGTCATCAATTTTTAACAGCGATGGAAAACGCCGGGCATAGTAGCCGTCGCCCAAGCGGCGCAAGGCATAAAACATCATGGAAACGGCGACGTCCCGCCCGTCGCGAAGCACGTAAACCGGGCGGCTGAGCCGCCGGTGATACTTCCAATGATTGTGGATGACAGCCCGGCAGGCGATGGGCAGCAGGCTGTGCTTGGGCAAGGGAATCTGCAAATAGTCGGACAGCAAATGCGCGATCCAGGTGCCGCCGGAACGCGGATACTCGACGACATAATAAAAGGGGAAATAATCGCCGCAGCATATAGAGAGCGCCTTGGTACCCTGGTTGGCGGCTCGCTTGAAGAACGGCGCGATTCGGGACTCAAACATGCGACGCGCCCGCCCTTTGTTTGACGCGGTAAAATATTTTATAGACGCCCGACATGAGCAGCAAAAGAATGATCAAAAGGGGGAATTCGCGCAGCAGCCGGTAGACGTATTGCGTGTGCGTCCACTGGTGCACATTCACCAGCAGCGGCACGAGGAAAAAAATAGCATAAATATTTTGATACAAGTTCCATCCGATTTTTTTCAGGATGAGAAAAAGGACGATGAACATGTAAAAGGGAATCACCAACACCCCGAACCAGCCGAGAGCGGCGAACGCGTGACCCAACAGCGGCACGGTTGGAAAACCGATGACGCCGAATTTGCGCAGTCCCAGCTCCCAGGTCACTTCATCGGCCTGTGAGATGGTCGACTTTTTGGCATAGAGGAACTTTGGCAGCACCCTGGTGTAGCCGCGCAGCAGCGTGCCGCCGCCGAGCGCCTCCTGCTGCTCCACCGTGTCGATGATCAAATCAATGTGCTGGATGGTGGCAAAACGATCGATAAAAAACATGTTGCGACCGAAATATTCAAAGTCATAGCCGCTTTTGCGATGCGACAACACTTTGGTCAAAAGCGACTCCAACTGCTGCTTGCTCAAAACCGAGCGCCAGTTGTCGCGAAGAAAATCAACCTTTTGCGGAAAACTGAGAAACCACAGTTCCGAACGAAAGGTGTGCACCACCGGCCCGAAAATAAAAAAAGCAAAGGCGATAAAAAGCGTCAGCGTGGCGATTTGCGTTTTGCTGATGACGCGCCGAAAATAAAACGATGTTAAATAATAGCTGAGAAATGTATAGGCGAGCTCGATTTTACGGCTTTCGACGATGCCGATGATCGAGCCGACGACGATGAGAAAAATCACCCAACCGTTCAACGACTTTTTGCCTTTCGAAGACAAAATGACGTACGCCGTTGCGGCGATAATGGACATGTAAAAGACATGGAAAAAGGACGCAAAGCCGCCAAAGCTGGACTCTTCGGTGTAAAAGGAGGCGCGCCGGTCAATCAGAAAGCGCTGATTGAGGAGCCAGAAAAAGGCGCCGACGATAAAACTGACGATTGAGAGATACTTTAGATACCTGGCGTCCGTGGTTGCCTTGAACAACGGCCTCCCTATGGGCACAAGGCGAACGATCTTTAACGCGAAATAAAGTTCGAGCACGCCCAGCAGCACGACAATAAAAACGGCCGAGGGTTGATAGAGATTGCTGTCCAGCGATTGAAAAAAGAAAGTTTTTAAAACCACGCCAAAGGTCGCCGTATTAAAGACAAAGAAAAAGCCGACCACGCTGGCGCTGTTTTCAATGCCGAGTTCCAACAGCACTAACAAGCTCATGACAATGACGATAAAAGCGATCATCAAAATAAACGGCGGCGTGCCGAAAAACAATTGCAGCAGCAAGATCACAAACAACACGGCGAGCCCGAAAAACAGATGCCGTCTTCCGGATGAGGCCGCCGCCAGGGTGTTTTTTTGTCTTTTAAAAATCATACCTGCGTCGTCGAAAAATGATTATTTTTTTGAAACAGTGACCCTACAGATGGATCAATGCCGACTATTTTCAGGTTCAAAAGCAAAAGCGTCACGTTCCATACGATCATTGTCAACGCCGACGCCAATGCCGCGCCGAGCGCTCCCCACCGGGGTATCAACAAAAAACTCAGCACAAGAGCAAAGGCGACCGCCGCCGCCATGGCCCGCGCCGTAATATTCTGATGCCCGGTCAAATTCAAAAGATAGGAAGCCGGGCCGACAAAAGATTTGATCATAAACCCCGCGAGCAGAATGAGCAATACCAGATAGCCGTCCACAAATTCCGGGCCGAAAAATCCTAAAATCCGGCGCCCGCCGAAAAAGATGACCAGCCCCGCGATAAAGGTGACGGCGGCGATGCCGGCGGCGGCGAGGCGCAGCAGCGATTGCAGCTCGCGTTTTTTATCCGCGTAAAACAACTCGCTGATCATCGGCGCGGCGATCGAGTTCACCGCCAGCAGAGCAAACGTCGCCAGCATGACGATGCGGGCGCTCGCCGAAAACACGGCCACTTCCTCGGCCGGCCTGAACATTCCCAGGATGACTATGGCCGCCTGGCTGAGGATGATGTTCATACTGTTCATGAGCAGCATGGGCGCGGACACCCGGACCCAGGCGCGGCTTTTCCGTTGCGAGTGCATGCGGCGGGACTCCCCGGGCAGCGCCCGGAGCAGTAAAAACGTACCAAACACAAAGGCAAAGAAAACCGCGACCAAGTGCGCCGCCCACGCCCATGCGGCGCCAAAGTGCGCAAGCCGCCCGGCCAGCAGCCAGGCGACGGCCATTAGCAGCAGCGGCCGCAGCACGCCTTCGGGCAATTCCGACAGAACCACTCGCTTTAATCCTCGAAGACAGGATTGCCGAATCGCCGTCCATGCAAAAAAGGGCAACACCAAAAGCATGATGCGGAACGACAGCAGCAGTTCGGCGTCGAGGCGATGACGCAGCAGGATCAGCATGAGCTGGCCGAGAACGACAAAAACCAGCGAAACGACGCCGACCAGGGAAAATGAAAAGCGGATGACGCCTCGAAACAGCGGCCATTGGCGCTTGACCTTGTATTCGGGCAAAAAACGCAGCAGCGACGTTTCAAATCCCATTTTGGCAAAAATGGCCAGTACGGTCATCCAACTGAGGGCGTAGGCGTAAACGCCGTACTGCGCGGCGCCGAGCAGCCGGGCCAGCACCACCTGCGACAGGAAAACCAGGGCGGCGCCGAAAAACCTGGCGATAAAGGAGCCGGCCGCTCCTTTTACAAAAACGGATCGGTCGCCGTCGCTCCGAATCATGGAGATAATTTTATCGACTCCCAAAGTCATCGCCAAGGCGTCCCACGCGATCTCGAAGCTTTATGCTTTAATTCGGCAATTCTTCGATCAACGGTTAATATTTGCAATGACGTTCTTTCTTTTGCAATTCGAATTGGCTCTGCTATTCGCACCCGGCGGCCTGCTTTCGCGTTCATAAGCGTCGGCTCGCCAAAAGGCTCTATCGCGGATAGGCGTCCGGGAACATCTCCCCGGCCACGGGCTCGACGAGAATCTTCCACGTCGCTTCGACGCCGCCCTCCTTTGCCTGGCGGTCGTCGATAATCAGGCGCGACGCCTCCGTGGCCGGCAGCCCGTCCCAATAGTTGTTGGCGGCGTCGATATCAACGTAATAATACAAACTTTTTGAATAGGCATAGATAAGGTCTTGTCCGCTGATGCCGGTAAAATTATTAAAGTTGATATTCGGCGTGGAGGCGTGATGAATTTCGATAAAATACTGCGAGCAATCGTTGAACGTATTGCTGCTGATCGGGTACAGCACATCGCGATCGAAAGAAAAATTATAAACGCCGACGTTGCAGTTGTTGATCACATTGTGCGACGCCTCGCCGGAGGCGCCATAGATCATGCTGACGCCGCGAAAGCAGGCGTTGAAAAAGTTGTCCGTGGTCTGTACGACGGAAGCGTTGGCGGTGACGCCGCTGGATTCGGCGCCGCCGGTAATTTTATGAAACACATTGTGATGAATGTTGGCCTGCGTCTGCGTCTCGCACACAATGCCCATGCTCGAATCGTAAAAATAGCTTTGCGAAACCTCGATCACGGATTCGCGTGATGCAAAAATGCCGGCGTCGATGATTTGCGAAAACACGCCGCGCTCGACAGTCAACGTCGACGAGCGCACCGAGACGGCGACCTTGGCGTAATCCATTCTCACGTCCTTGAACGTTCCCGCCTTGGCCAGGTTAAAACCGGCCCAGTAGGTTTGCGTTTCATATTCTCCCACGGTGTTGGAGGTGAACCACACCGGTTCATCCGTCGAGCCAAAGCAGTTGACCTGCCCCTCGCCGTTGATGCGGTAACTGCCGTCAAAGCGAATCACGGCGCCCTTGTCGACAATCAGCGCGCCGTTGCCCGGCACGGTGATGTTGCCGGTGACGATGACATGCTGGTACGCCGGCCATTCCGTATAGGAATTTAAAACGCCGGATTGGCGAATTTCGCGCACCAGGGTCACCTTGGGCAGCTCGGTCTCGCCGTCGACGTTGTACAGGTAGCGCCAGCCGTAGCCGCGCTTTTCAATGACCAGGTTGTACAGCGCCTGCGGTACATCGATGAACTCGTAATAGCCGTCGGCGTCGGTCCGCGTGGTGAACAGCGGCTCGGAACGTCGATGATCGAATATGTTGGCCTGGGTCTGCAACATGCCCAGGGTTGTGTAATTATTCGTCGCCTGCATGACGGTGGAATCGATTTCGGCCAAAGGGTAAAGCGACGCCTTGACGCCGCCAAGTTCGCTCTGGCCCCGAAGCTCTACATTGCCGAAAATGGAAATATTCTTCGGCTGCACAAGATTGCGCGTGCACGCCAGCAGCATAATAAAAATGACGCCGACGCCCAGTATTATTTTTTTCATGGCGCCTCCAAGCAACCGTTAAAAATAATAAAAATAGATCAACGTAATCGAGGCCAGCCCGATGAGAATATTCATGGGCAGGCCGATTCTTACAAAATCCTTGAATTTGTAGCCGCCGGGGCCGTACACCATCATATTCGTCTGGTAGCTGATCGGCGTGGCAAAGCTCGCCGACGCGGCGATGGCCATGGTGATGAAAAACGGCTGCGGATCCAGGGCCGTTTGCTGCGTTATCGACAAGGCGACAGGAAAGGCCAACGCCGCCGCCGCGTTGTTGGTGATGATTATGGTGTAAATATTGGTGATGACATAGGCGCCGGCCAGCAACCCCAGCGGGCCGAACGCGCCCATTGCGGTTACAATCTCCCTGGCCATAAAATCTGCAACGCCGGAATTGAGCAAGGCGCGGGAAATGCCGAACGCCGAAGCAATGATCAGCAGCACATTCAGGTCGATGCTTTTGCGGGCATCCTCCGGCGATATGCATTTGCTGATCACCAACACGACGGAGGCCAGACTCACGGCGGCAAGAATGGGAATGAGGCCGGCGGCCATGGCGATGATCATCAGCAGGATCACCGCAAGGGCGAACCAACTGTACCATTTGGGTTTCGACGGCAGACCCGGCGCGCGCGACACCAGGTAAAAGTCATTCGAATGATACCACCGCGTGGTGAAATCGTGCTTGGCCAAAATCAGCAGCGTATCGCCGCCGCGCAGCACAATGTCGCCGATCTTTTTCTGAATGCGCTCGCCGCTGCGGTGGATGGCCAAAATGACCGCGTTGTACTTGGCGCGAAACTGGCTGTCGCGAACATTCTGGCCGATCAGCGGCGAATTGGCGGAGACCACGACCTCAAAAGTTCCCAGCTCGTCCGAGTCGTAGTTTTTCAGATTAAAGGCAATATCCTTCAATATGGAGAGGCCGGGCGTTTTTTGCAGCTCCAGGATGGTATCCGGCAGACCGGTGAAAAAGAGTCGGTCTCCAAGCCGGATCACCTCGTCCGGGCCGACCGACGGCAGAAGCGTGTGGTCGCGTTCAATTTGAAACAGGTAAAGGCCTTTCAAATGGCGCAGTCCGGCTTGTTCAATTGTCTTGCCGATATGCTTGTAGTTTTCCTCCACCTTCATTTCGACGACGAATTCACGCGTGTGCTCGCCAAGCTGCACAATGGGCGCATTGCGATCCGGCAGCAAACGGTGTCCGATAAAAGCGAGGGCCAGCAAGCCGAGCAGAGCCACCGGAGCGCCCACTCTGGAAATTTCAAAAAAACCAAATCCCGACATGCCGTTTTCAATCATCAGACCGTGCACGACGAGCGTGGTGCTGGTGCCGATAAGCGTGCACATGCCGCCGAGAATCGAAGCATAAGACAGGGGAATCATAAACTTTGAAACGGAGAAATCGTTCTTTCGCGCCCAATGCCGCACCACGGGGATGAGCATGGCGACGATCGGCGTATTGTTGAAAAACGCGGAAATGGCCGATACCGGCAGCATAAATCGCAGCAACTCGAAACTGATTGGACCGTCGCCGCTGAATAGCTTCTCGCCGATGATATTCAACACGCCCGTTTGCTGCAACGCGGCGGCGACGATAAAGAGAAAAGCGATGGTGAGCATGCCGTGGTTCGAAAAGCCGTGAAAGGCTTCTCCCACCGTGATGACTCTCCCAAGCACCAACAAAATGAGCGTTGCGAAAATGACGATCTCGGTCTCGAAAACATCACGAATTAACAGCAACGTCATCAGCAGAATGAGCGCCGATGTATAAATAAAGGCAAAATCAAACATGACTTGTCCCGTCCCCTTTTTCCCTTTCCTTGCTTGCACCTGTCTGCAATATTCCCGGCTTACGCTGCCGCCCCGTCACTTACAGAAAGGGCGCCTTCTGCAACCTATGCCGCTTGTTTTCAACATGCCGTTTTCAAAATAAAAAAAGTTCGTACGCACAAGGCAAAAACCAGGTGCAGACGAACTCTTTCTCGGCAGGATTCATTTTAAAGTCGTTCGAGCTTTACATTTCTGGCGTTTATAAGCACCGATTTGCCAATGGATGTGATATAAATGACAAAATATCTTTCGCCGCGTTCCTGCAGCACCTTGCCCTCGTATCCCATCAACAGGCCGCTGCCGATGCGCACATCCTCGCCGGGAGAAAAGCCGTCCCGAACCCGGATATCAATATCCGTGGCCAGCAGCATTTTCAGGGCCTCGATTTCCCGCTCCCGCACCGGCATCGGCTCGTTGTTGAACCCGACGATGCGCACCATGCCCGGCTGCTGCAAGACATCGAAACGGTCGACAAAAGGGATACGGCAAAATATATAACTCGGAAAAAGCGGCGCCTCCACCCACTTTTTGCGATCCGACCATTGATTCAGGGTTTTGCGCAGGGGCAGATACGAGGTCACGCCGGCGCCGTCCAGATACATCTTGGCCTTTTTTTCATGCCGCGGCTTTGTGACAAAAGCATACCACAAAGGCTCTCGCTGCGAAACCAAAACTTCCTCCACTTTTTACTGCTTTTAAAAACATAACAGTCACTGCGAACGCTCCCGGCATTGGGATGCCTTGGCGATGACTTTTTCCCAACGAAAGCGGAGCCTCCGGCTTGAAGCTCGCACAAACAATTCGCCTACACAGAAGTGCGGCGCTTGCTCTTCTGACGTTTCTTTTCGCCGTCCGTTGTATAATAGTAATAATATTTCTGGTAATAAAAAGAGCCGTAAAAATTTGTCGTCGTAATGCCGTTCAGCAACACGCCGAGGATGGGCGCGTTCACCCGCCGGAGCTGCTCCGCCGCCATCATGGCCGCGCTTCGCTGGGTGGCCGCCGTCTTTACCACGACGACGACGCCGTCCACATAGCGCGCCAACACGGACGGGTCGGTGACGGCGATGACCGGCGGCGTATCAATTAAAATCATCTCGTATTCCTGCCGCGCCTCCTCCAGCAGCTCCTTCATCCGTTCGGAGCCCAAAAGCTCGGCCGGGTTTGGCGGATTGACGCCGCAAGTTAAAAGCTCCAGGTTGGACACCGCCTCGACCGGAGTAATCAGCTCTTTTATTTTTTCCCGGCCGACCAGGGCGTTGGTGAGCCCGGGCTGTTTGTCGACCTGAAAGAGCTTGTGCAGCATCGGACGCCGCAAATCGGCGTCAATTAACAAAGTCCTTGTACCGGACTGCGCAAAAGTGATGGCCAGGTTGGCGACGGATGTGGACTTGCCCTCCTGCGGCCCGGTGCTGGTGACCAGAATGATATTTTTGGGATTGTCCGGCGCCGTGAAAAGGATGTTGGTGCGCAGCGTTCGATAGGATTCCGAAACCGGCGATTTCGGCCGCAAATGCGTCACCAGTCGCTCGTTAATGGCGTTCACTTCGGGGTCGTCAAGCTTGGTCATTTTGGCAATGAGGCCGTTGCCCTGTTCCGGCTTGATGTAGGGGATGGTGGCGATAAGCGGCATATTCAGTTCGGCCAGGTCTTCCATGGTGCGCACGGTATCGTCCATGTACTCGATGATGAAAGCAACGGCCACGCCCAGGCCAAGGCCCAGCAAAAGGCCGAGCAACAAGTTCAGCTTTTTTTTCGGCACAATGGGTTCTTCCGGCTCCTTGGCGGGATCGATAATGCGTACGTTGCCCAACTGCCCGACTTCGGTGATTCGCGATTCCTGGTATTTCTCCTGCAACATGATGTACAACTTTTCAGCCACCTGCGCGGAACGCATCAAACGCGCCAACTGCAATTTTTTCGCCGGCAGGGTTTCCAGCTCGGTATTATAGCGTTCAAGAATTTTACCAAAAGCCTCGACCTTTGGTTCGAGGGCGCGAATCTCGGTTTCCACATCAATTTTGCTTGCAAACAGGGAGCTTGACAATTCCGCCGGATCGACAAACTGGTTGGCGGCGACGGCGGCGACATCTTCCTTGAATTGCTCTTTCAAGGCGTCAATCTGATTTTGCAGATTTTCAACCTCGCGCAGCGTATATTGAACTGTACTTTGAGACAGCCCCTTTTCTATGGTCTGCGCTTGATACACGGCAAGCTGCGACTCTTTTTGGGCGATCTTTTTTGTAAATTCTTCCAATGCCGTCATCTTGGAGATGGCTTCTATATCGAAATTGGTGTTCTGTCTTTTCAGTTCGGCGTCGATATAGTCGAGTCGTTGTTTCGCCGCCTCCAGGTCGGTTTTCGCTGCATGGTAGAGCGACTCAAACTCGGCGATTTTGCGCACCAGCTCCGAGGTTTCGTTGTCAAGAGCGACGACTTTTGCCTGCTCTTGATAGGTCTTTAACCTCTCTTCCGACCCCTGCGACTCATCCTTGTAGGTGGCCAACTGCTGTTCGAGAAAATCCTTAACCTGGCGAACTTCGGCCTGGCTCTCCTCCTGGTTGATGCGCATATAAGCGGCGGCAATCTCGTTGGCGACATAAAAGGCTTCAAACGGGCTGTGCGCTTTAAACTTGATCTCCACAATGTCCGTATTTCGGATATGCCGGACGCTCATGTTGTCGCGCAAATCCTGAACATGTTGATCAAAGATGCGGCTTTGCGTCAACTCTTCTTGCTTGCCCGGGAAAAAGCGCGCCAGGGAAAAAATGCCGGCGCCGGTCTCCGGATGCCGCAGCAGCTCGATATCCTTCGCATAGATCGACTTTTGCAAATCCTTGATCACGTGCTCGCCCAGCGTTCGGCTTTTAAGGATCTCCACCTGGTTGTTGATCAGCGTCTCCTTGGTCATCATGGAGGTAAAATCAAACAACGATTGCCCGACGCTCGCCTGGTCGACAAGCATCAAACGAACATTGGCCTCATAGACAGGTTTTATTGTAAATGTGATGACAGCCGAACCGAGAAAGATGATCAGAAAAGTGAACAGCATGGCGAAACGGCCGCGATAAAAAATATGCGCGTAATCGCGCCATGTTACCCTGGGCTCCGCCGCGTCCGTTCCGGCGCTGTTAATTTTATTATTTCCCCCTGTATTTGATGCTCCGACATCCTTCATAATTCTTTTCTATCACATTAAATAGTAACAAGGACGTTTCAAAAGAAAATGAAACGATGCTAATTGCGATTGGCATACCATTGAGCAAGATATATTGCCTGAACAATCATAGCGATCCGGAAGCCAAGTTCAAACATCTTGTTTACGAGATGGAAGGTTGTTCCGGAGACGACGACGGTGTCGCCGGGCAGAAGGACCGGGTTCTCATCAAGGTCGCCGGTGTCGACAAACTTTTTCACATCGACGTTGATGACAATGCTGCTGTCCTTTTCCGCGAGAGAACGCACCACCTTGATCCGCGTGATGCGCGCGTCTTCCCTTGGGCCTCCGGCATAAGAGAGCAGGGAAACCAGGTCTGTTTCAAGGGGCACCATATACTGGCCGGGCACGTTGACAAAGCCCCACACATTGACGGCCATAATAACCTGATCCTGGTTGCCGAGGAAATACTGCGCGGCTCGTCCGGCATTTCCCCCGGATACGACGCCCTGGGCATGGGACGAGACGCTTGAAAGGAACAAAACAACAAAAACGGCGACTAGCCTTGCAAATAGCTTCATGTAAAATCGATCCCCTTCAATGGGTGCTTGACAGTTTAATGTTGCTCAGACCTATAATACATTCAACATCGCCATTTGCGGATTACCGCATATCGATGATCTCGGCGTCCGCCGCCGGCTTGAAGATAAAGTTCTTGCTGACAAGGGGCGCATTGACATCAATATTTGAAAGCTCAAAAGTAGTGGTGTTTTCGTTCAAATCCACTTGCTGGATCTTTAAAATCATTTTTGACTTTTTGTCGATCCACAAGCGCAATTGACGCACAAACTGGTCATCCGTTTTTGCCTTTAAAAGGACGCAGGCCAAATCCTTG
Organism: bacterium; assembly: GCA_024278645.1. GTDB lineage: Bacteria > Zhuqueibacterota > Zhuqueibacteria > Residuimicrobiales > Krinioviventaceae > JAJRST01. The sequence continues at coordinate 12,522 of JAJRST010000472.1, forward strand.
GTCGCGTTTTCATCATCGGGAAACGGGGTATAGTCGGTCAGATATTTTGTGAAAAAGTCCTTGATAAAAGGATTGTCGCTGGCCGAATTTTCAGCATAATCGATGATCACCTGGTTGTTCGCTTTATTAAACGTCCACAACGTCTTTCCATCGGTGACAATAAGCTGTTCGTCGGTTTCGATTTTAAACTTATCGCCGCCCTTGGCGCAGATTCGGCCCTCTACTTTTTGCGTCTCCTCGGTCAGCTTCCAGTAAAAGGTTTGTGTAAAATCGGCGCATACATTTTGAAGCTCTTCATATACTTTTTGAACGTCATCGAGCAGCTTGTCGGTTTTGGCGTCGGCAAAGGAATTGCCGGCAAGCGCCATTAACAACAACGCAATGACAGCAGCATTCAATTTTCGGATCATCATAGCCTCTCTTTTACAGTTCGTCTTCGTCCTCATCTTCGTCATCCATATCATCCGTGTTCATCGCCTCCAGTTCCGCGGGAGAAACAAGCACCTCCCTGGCCTTGCTGCCCTCGAAGGGGCCGACGACGCCGGCGTCTCCCAGTTGATCGATGAGTCGGGCGGCGCGGGAGTAGCCGACCTTGAGCTTGCGCTGGATGATGGACACCGATCCCTGGCCGCTGTTCACCACAACTTTCATGGCATCTTCAAACAACGGATCGCGATCGCCGCCATTCATGGCATAGCCTTCGACCTCTTCTTCCTCTTCTTTATAGGAGGCCAACGGTTTTTTGGGAAATTCCGGCTGATGACGGACAAATTCTATAATGTGTTCAATTTCATTCAAGGAAATAAAGGCATTGTGCAGGCGAATGGTCTCCGGGCTGGCCGGCGGCAGGAACAGCATGTCGCCGCGACCGAGCAATTTTTCAGCGCCGTTCATATCCAGGATGGTGCGCGAATCGATTTTCGAAGCCACCTGAAAGGCAATTCTCGCCGGGAAATTGGCCTTGATGATGCCGGTGATCACATCCACGGACGGGCGCTGCGTCGCCAGGATGAGGTGAATGCCGACGGCGCGCGACATCTGCGTCAAACGGGCGATCGGCTCTTCCACGTCCTTTGATGCGCTGGACGTGAGCATCAGGTCGGCCAGTTCATCGACAATGACGACGAGATAATAGAGCGGCTGCGGGTTGTCCTCGCTCTGCGGCGCATAAAGGCCCTCGCGTATGCGCTCATTATACTCCTCGATGTTGCGCACGCCGGCGGCGGCCAGCAGGGTATAGCGATGTTCCATTTCCAGCTCGACGGATTTCAGCATCTGAATGGCCGACTTGGCGTTGGTGGCCACTTTTTGCCTGGCGCCTTCCACATAGTTCAAATGGTGCTTGTACAGCTTGGCGTAATTGGAAAGCTCCAGGCGCTTGGGATCGATCATCACCAACTGTACTTCCGCGGGCGTGGACTTGTAAATAAAACTCATAATGATGGTATTCAGGCAAACGCTCTTGCCGGAGCCTGTCGAGCCGGCGACGAGCAGATGCGGCATTTTAGCAAGATCGGAGACAAAGGGCCTGCCGGAAATGGTCTTGCCAAGAGCGAAGGTCAGCGGCGACGTTGAATCGCGAAACTCGGGCGTATCGAGGATTTCCCGCAGGTAAACAATCTCCGGCGCGGGGTTGGGAATTTCGATGCCAATGGCCGACTTGCCGGGAATGGGCGCCACAATGCGGATTCGTTTGGCGCGCATAGCCATGGCAAGATCGTCGGCAAGAGAGATGACGCGGGAGACGCGGATGCCCGGCGCCAGCTCCAGCTCGTAAAGCGTAATCACCGGTCCCGGATGAATCTCCACCACACGGGCGCGGATACCGAAATCTTCCAGCTTTTCTTCCAGCAATTGCGCATTCATGCGGTACGCTTCTTCGCTGATGCCCTCGGTCTGAAGAGGCGGCATGGTCAACAGATCGAGCGGCGGCTTTTGGTATTGCACATTATAATCGCTGCTGGAAAAGGCGGCGGACGGCGCCAGCGCCGGTTCATTGAACCCGTCGTCGGCTTCCGCTTCTTCTTCCGGCGCCTGGGCCTCCTCGGTCTCAAAGCCCGTTCCGCTCAATTCTTCTTCCGACGGCTGCGGCATAAATTTATGTATCGGCGGTTGTTCTCTTTTGGCAATGACCGGCCCCCGGCGGTCGTCAAACTGGCGATCGTCGACAATTTTGGGACGGTCCCTGCTCCGAAGTCGAATGTTGAACAGGGACTTTGCCGCATCGGAGACGACATAATAACTGCGCACAAGAAAAGATTCCACCGACTGCAACACCTCGGATAAACTCAGCGTGGTGACAAGCAGCACGGTCAGCAAAATCAGGCCGATGAGCAGAACAATGGCGCCGTAAGGGCCGAGGAAAAATATCAGCACTTGGGCGCCGATCATGCCCATGTAGCCGGAAAAGCTGAACGCCGGCGCCGGCCCATCCAGGGCGGAAATCGATTCGTGCAACGCAAAGGCGATGGAAATGTAAAAGGCGAACAGCAGCGTCAGACCGGACTAGCGCTTCAATTGCTGCGTATCTTTTTGCAGCAAACGATTCCAGCCCCATACAAAAAATATAAAGGGGACAATGAGAACAGGGTAGCCGATTGTCCAGCGAATGAGAAAGTGCGAAATGTAAACGCCGGCCCAGCCGAGGCCATTGCTGAAAGCGCCGTCAAGGTTCATGTGCGACGGCGTTTCGGCCGGGTTGTAGGTGTAAAGAGCGATGAAGACCAGGACGCTGAACAGGAGGAGCAAAAGGCCCAGGATTTCATGCTCTTTTTCAGGAGTCACGAACATTCGTTTTTGCGTCTTTCGCACTCTTCGCCGAGGTTTTCGCGTTTTTCGTCGTGTCATGAAATACTAGTGTCTTGCAATAGTCTTTACGCACCCGCTTGCATAAAGCGGAACTATTTGGCAAGCGTCAACACGGGCGCAGAAAGCCAGATCGGATTCATAGCCAAGGCGCTGCAGAAACTTGCCATGCGGACTGTTGTGCATCAGCTCATTGACGCGTCCTTTGTACTCGCGCGACAAGGTCAAAATGCGCGCCGCCTGATCATCCATTGAAAACTGTTCCGGCGACGCCGTGACCTGATTGTCCATTAAAAAACCGCAGCATACGGAATCTTCCAGGGAAAATTCGCCATAGATGCCGGCGGCGACGAGGGCGACATCTTCCTCTCGTTGCAGCACATAGTCCGCCACGGCGGTCATATTTAAAAAAGACAAAACCAGCGTTTGTTTCGCTCTTCCGGCGTTGACAAGAGCTTTGGTGCCGTTCGTCGTCGTCGTGACTACAATCTTGTCCGCGATGGCCTTCCGTGTATAATCCTGCGGCGAATTGCCGAAATCAAAACCGTCGATGCGCTCGCCTTTGCGCTCGCCGCCCAGGATAATTTCACTTTTCGGCAGCAATGCCGCTGTCTGCCGCGCCTCTTCCACTTTAACCACAGGAATAACTTTGCGGCAGCCGTTGGCGAGCGCGGTCACAATCGTCGTTGTGGCGCGCAACACATCGGCGACAACGGCGATTGAATGTTCAATATCAGCGTCAAAGACCTCGTCGGCGGAGTGGAAAAATCGTATCGTTCGCATTCGCGGGCAGCGTCATCCTTTTTTATAGAACGGCGTCTTGACTACGGTCGCCGGAGTTCGTTTTCCTCTGATTTCAATTTCGATCGGCGTTCCAACCTTTGATGCGCCGACGGCCACGTAGCCCATACCGATTCCTTTTTGCAGCATGGGCGAAAATGTGCCGCTGGTCACATGGCCGATTTCCTCGTCGCCCTGAAATATCTTATAGCCATGCCGCGGAAACGCTTTGCCTTCCACTTGAAAACCGACAAGCTTGCGCGTCACGCCCTGCTCTTTCACCTTTTGGATCGCCGCTCTGCCGATGAAATCGCCCTTGTCGAGTTTGGTGATCCATCCCAGTCCCGCTTCAAGAGGATTGGTCGTCTCGTCGATGTCATTGCCGTACAAACAATATTTCATCTCCAGGCGCAGCGTATCGCGCGCGCCAAGGCCGATGGGCTCGATATCAAACTCCTCGCCCGCCGCCATGAGGGCGTTCCATATCTGCTCCGAATGTTCGCGAGGAAAGCAAAGTTCAAAACCGGGTTCGCCCGTGTACCCGGTGCGCGAAACGATCATCTCCACGCCGTCGACAGCGCCTTGCCGCAGCCAGTAAAACGGGATGTCGCCGAGCGGCAAGTCGGTGATTTTTTGCAGCGTCGCCTCGGCCTTGGGACCCTGCAGGGCCAACAGACTCAGCTCGTCGCTGCGATTGACCATGCCGGCGTTGGGCGGCAAATGCTGCTGCATCCACTGCCAGTCTTTATCGATATTCGAAGCGTTGACGACGACCATATATTGATCGGGCAAACGGTAGACGAGCAGGTCATCGACAATACCGCCGTCATCGTAGCACATGGCCGAATATTGCACCTGGTTGACGGCCAGTTTACCGACATCATTAACAGTAACTTTTTGTAAGAATGCGAGCGCGTCGTCGCCGGTAATAAAAAACTCTCCCATGTGAGACACGTCAAAGAGGCCGACGCTTGTGCGAACGCGACGGTGCTCTTGCATGATGCCGGCATATTGAACGGGCATATAATAACCGGCAAACTCGACGATCTTGGCGTTTAACTTTCGATGAATATCATAAAAACCTGTCTTTTTGATCTCCACGGTCCGCTCCCCATGTCTGCAAGTTTTTAAAATTAAAAGATATTGAAAATAGCATTTATTTTCAACACAGTCAAGTTATTGTCCGATATGCAAAAAGTCGTTTATAATGACAAAAACCATCAACGCCAGCAACAGCGCCATGCCGATTTGTTGCACGACCATTTTGATTTTTGTAGAGATGGGCCTCCGGATGACGCCCTCTATGAGAAGATAAACGAGGTGCCCTCCGTCGAGCACCGGAATCGGCAGCAAGTTGAGCAAGCCGAGATTGATGCTGAGGATGGCGGCGAACGCCAGCAGGGCGGAAAATCCGCCCTTGGCCACCTGGCCGGTCATTTCGGCGATGCGCAGCGGGCCGGCCAGCGCATCCTTTGCCGGCACCTGTCCGCTGAAAAGCAATCCAAAGGAACGAAAAATCATCTGTGTTTTGTACACGGTATTGACAGAGCCGTACCACAGCGCTTTAAAAATGCCCACCTGTTGCGTTTCCGTTTGCGGCCCAATGCCGATGAGGCCGATTTCCCGAATCGGGTCCTTCATGGGGACGACGGTAGTTGAAAAAGTCTGTCCGTCCCGTTCCCATTCAATGAGCAGCGGCTGCTGCGGCGCGGCATGTACTATTTTAACCAGATCGTCCCACATCTCGACCGGCGTGCCGGCGACTTTGGTGATTCTATCTCCGGCTTGTAAACCGATCGAGTCGGCCGGCGTGCCCGGCAAAACATTGCCGACAACGGCATAGTTGGGATCCGCCGTGGTTTCCACGCCGGAAATCATAAAGATCGAGGAATAGATGATGGCGGCCAAAATAACGTTGAATGCCGGGCCGGCAAAGATGACCAGAAATCGCGCCCACAAGGGCTTGGACATGAATTCCCACGGCTCGCCTTTAATGCTGCCCTCGTCCATGCTTTCATCGATCATGCCGGTCATTTTCACATAGCCGCCGAGCGGAATAGCCGAGATGCAATAGTCGGTGTCGCCGATTTTCTTGCCGAACAACCGCGGCGGAAAGCCGATGGAAAAGCGCTCCACGCGAATGCCGACCAATTTGGCGACCAGAAAATGCCCGAGTTCGTGCGCCAGCACCAATAGGCCGATTGTAAAAATAAAAGGCAGACCGTAGCTTGTTAGAATATTTCCAATTTGTGCCATAAAATTATCCTGGTTAAAGATCATGTTTGTAGTTGAGACGCTTAACTAAACGAAGAGATTCACGATAAAATTCCACCATCATATATGCCGGTCGACAAAGGCGCGCGCCCAAAGATCAGCCGCCACAAGCGCTTCAACATCCGGCTTTGCAACGAAATGGTGCGCGTCCAGGGCCTGCTCGATGAGGGCCGGTATCTGCTCAAACGAAATTCGCCTGTCCAGAAACCCGGCGACGGCGATTTCATTGGCGGCGTTCAATACGGCAGGCGCCGTCCCTCCTGCTTTAACGGCCTCAAAGGCCAACCCCAGACAACGAAATTTTTGCATATCCGGTTCTTCAAATGTCAACTGCTTCAAGGAAGACCAGGCAAGCCGCGGAAAATCCGAAGCCAGGCGCCTGGGATAGGTCAACGCCAGTTGAATGGGCACGCGCATATCCGGCGCCCCCAACTGCGCTTTGACCGAACCGTCGTGAAAGGCGACCATGGAATGGATGATCGATTGC
>JAJRST010000473.1 GCA_024278645.1 bacterium
GGATTCTCGTCGCCGTTTCAGAGACGACGTAATCCGACGTAACAAGACGCATTCTTTGTTCTTTGATTTTTGCATAAATTGCTACAGCCTGCTCGTGGTATTTATCCGATTTATCGGTCAGGGCGATCCAGGCGCTGGCATCGACAAAGACTATTTTATCGTCGTTTGCCATAAAGGATTTCATCATGTTTTTCAGAAGCGTCATGGATATGCGTATCGCACAGACCGATCATTTGATCCAGGGCGGAATAATCAGCCGGTTGATCGTTATCATGCACGAATTCAATTTTCAACTTGATGCGATCAGCATGCACGCCCCCTAATGCTTCGGACGGGATGTAATATCCATCGGCTTTTTTAACGGCTTCAACAATCATGGCAACACCTTTGATATTGGTTTTATTATAAATTTACAGGAATGAACTACTAATCGCAAGATATTTCTACTTTCATCATTGAGGACAGTATGTTAGAAAAAACAATCGAATGGTCAGTCAACAACAGATTGCTGGTGATCATCGGCATAGTGTTTATCATTTTCGCCGGTTTTTATTCGATACAAAACACGCCGGTCGACGCCATCCCTGATCTCAGCGATGTGCAGGTGATCATCTATACCGAATACCCGGGACAGGGACCGAACGTCGTCGAAGACCAGGTCACCTATCCGCTCACAACGGCCATGCTATCCGTGCCCTACGCCAGCGTCGTACGCGGCTACTCCTTTTTCGGATTCTCCATGGTCTACATTATTTTTGAAGACGGCGTCGATCTCTATTGGGCGCGCAGCCGTGTTCTCGAATACCTCAACTTTGCCGCCGGTCGTCTGCCGCAAAGCGTCACCCCGCAGCTTGGGCCGGACGCCACCGGCGTCGGTTGGGTGTACGAGTATGTGCTCGACGGCGGCGACCAATACGACCTGCAGCAGCTCCGCTCCATTCAGGACTGGTACCTGCGCTACGAACTGGCCAGCGTTCCCGGGGTCAGCGAAGTGGCCAGCATTGGCGGATTTGTTAAACAGTACCAGGTGGAGGTGGATCCGGTTAAGCTCCAGGCGTACAACATTCCCATCAACAAAGTGCGCACGGCCATCAAAAGAAGCAACAATGATGTCGGCGGGCGTCTCATAGAAATGGGCGAATCCGAATTTATGGTGCGCGGCCTCGGCTACATCCAATCGGTGGACGATCTGAAGAGCGTGCCGGTGGGCATTGGCCCGAACAATTCTCCCATTCTGCTCAAAGATATCGCCAACATCCACATCGGGCCGGAACTGCGCCGCGGCATCGCCGAGTGGAACGGCGAGGGCGAAACCGTCGGCGGCATCATCGTCATGCGCTTTGGCGAAAACGCACTCAAAGTCATCGACGATGTCAAGGCAAAACTTAAAGAGCTGGAAAAGGGACTTCCCGAAGGCGTGACCATAAAGACGGCTTATGACAGATCAACCTTGATCAAACGAGCCATCACCACGCTGAAAGAAAAACTTTTGGAAGAGAGCATCGTCGTTGCCTTGGTGATCATGGTTTTTCTTTTGCACTTGCGCAGTTCCCTCGTGGCCATTTTCACGCTGCCGCTGGGCGTGCTTCTCGCTTTCATCGTCATGCGCCTGCAGGGCTTGAACGCCAACATCATGTCGCTGGGAGGCATCGCCATCGCCATCGGGGCCATGGTCGATGCGGTCATTGTGATGATCGAAAACGCGCATAAACACATGGAACGCGACGAAATAAAGAACGACAAAGAGCACTGGGCGATGATCATCAAGGCGTCAAAGGAGGTCGGGCCGGCGTTGTTCTATTCGCTGTTGATCATCACCCTCTCCTTTCTGCCGGTGTTCACACTGCAGCAACAGGAAGGGCGACTGTTCAAACCGTTGGCCTTTACCAAGACATATTCAATGGCCGCCTCCGCTTTTCTGGCGATCACCGTGGTGCCGGTGCTCATGGGCTACTTTATCCGCGGCAAAATAACGCCGGAAGCAAAACACCCCTTGAGCAGAGTACTCATCCGCGTCTATCGGCCGATCATTCACTTTGTGCTGCGGCGCAAGATCGCTACAATCCTGGTCAGCGTTCTCATCGTTCTGATCAGCTTTTTTCCATTCACACAGTTGGGATCGGAATTTATGCCGCCGTTGAACGAGGGAGACCTGCTGTATATGCCGACGACTTTGCCGGGCATTTCCATCACCAAAGCGAAAGAGTTGTTGCAGCAAACCGATAAAATCATCAAGAGCTTCCCGGAGGTGGAGTCTGTGTTCGGCAAGATCGGGCGGGCGGAAACGGCCACCGATCCGGCGCCGCTGACGATGATCGAAACGACGATCACGCTCAAGGACGAAAGCGAGTGGCGGCCCGGCATGACCATGGACAAGCTCATCGAAGAGATGAACGACGCCGTACAATTTCCCGGGCTCACCAACGCCTGGACCATGCCGATAAAAACGCGCATCGACATGCTCAGCACCGGCATCAAAACGCCGGTGGGCATCAAACTGATGGGGCCGGATTTGCAGACGCTCAGCGACCTGGGCGCGGAGATTGAAGCGGTAATTCGTACGGTTCCCGGCACCGGCAGCGTCATCTCCGAACGGGTCACCGGCGGCAACTATGTGGACTTTACCATTGACCGCGAGGCCGCCGCCCGTTATGGCCTCACCGTCGGCGACGTTCAGGATGTCATTATGTCGGCCATTGGCGGCATGAACGTGACCACAACCGTCGAGGGCCTGGAACGCTATCCCATTAATGTTCGCTACAGTCGGGAGCTGCGGGACAACCTGCCGGCGTTGAAACGGGTGCTCATTCCCACCCCCACGGGGGCGCAGGTCCCCCTGGAACAGGTCGCGCATCTTGAAATCAGAAAAGGGCCGGCAGGCATAAAGAGCGAGAACGCCCGACGGACGGCCTGGCTTTACGTCGATCTCAAGGACATCGACGTCGGCACGTATGTCAAAGCGGCTAAAAAAGTGGTCGATGAACAGGTGGACTTTCCGGCGGGTTACAGCATTGTCTGGAGCGGTCAGTACGAATACATGGAACGGGCGGCGGCAAGACTGCGGGTGGTAGTCCCGTTCACGCTGGTCATTATCTTTCTGCTGCTTTACTTTAACTTTAAAAACGTCACCGAAAGCCTGATCATCATGCTGTCGCTGCCGTTTGCGCTTGTCGGCGGCGTCTGGCTCATGTGGTTCAGCGGCTATAACATGAGCGTGGCCGTGGCGGTCGGCTTTATCGCCCTGGCCGGCATTGCCGCGGAAACCGGGGTGGTCATGCTGCTGTACATCGATAATGCGTTCAAGGATCGCGTGCTGCACGGCCAGATGAACACGCGCAGCGATCTGCACGCCGCGGTCGTTCACGGCGCCGTCGAGCGCGTGCGCCCGAAACTGATGACAGTGATGACCACCATCTCCGGTCTGCTGCCCATCATGTGGGGCCACGGCGCCGGATCGCAGGTGATGAAGCGCATCGCCGCCCCCATGGTCGGCGGCCTGGTGAC
>JAJRST010000474.1 GCA_024278645.1 bacterium
GATAAAGCAATCTTCCGGCAAATACCCCGCCGTCAAATCGTTTTGCCCGAAATCGTTTTGCCATGAATTATTTTGTCCCAAATCATTTTGTCGTTTAAATTAGCATGTCAAATGGATGGCAAGCGCCACATCGCCATCGGACGAAAGTTTGTTAAAAATTTCACAGGCGTCCGCGGATTTGCTCATGATGACTTTAATACCCCTGGCTTCAATTGCATTGATCAACCCCGGCGCCGGCTTTATAAAGCCAAAAGCGCCGGTTCCGATGACCAGCGTGTGCGGCGGCGACTGCCAAAGCGCCTCCAGGTCTTGCATATCCAGTCGGTGCCCCTCGCGCCGCCGCCAGTTTTCGACAATGCGGTCAGGCAGGATGATCAGGTCTTTGGTATAGGTCCTGCCATCGATGATGATTATGCCGAAGCGATACTTTTCGATCTTCATGACGACCTACCGTTTTCGTTTTTTCACCGGCGCCGCAGCGGCGGACTGCTGTTGATACAGCACCGTCTCCGAGGCGTAAAAGGTCAACCTCAGCGCAATGTGCGCCAGGATGACGAGCTGCTGAATGAGGAAAACCAGCGCCAGCAAAAAAATCTGCGTCGGCTGCAAAAGCGTCAGGACCAGACCGCTGACCAGCACAACAGCGACGCCGATGAGCAGCAGCAACGCATTCAAGCCGACGGTCTTGCCAAAATTGCCAAAGATGAACTTGACGGCCAGCCAGATGCACAGCCAGGACGATTCCTTTTTCTCGCTAATGACGATGACTTTGGCGTAATCGAAAATCATGGTGATGAGGAAAACGAGAACGAACAGGATCAAATAGCCGCCCAGGTTGACGAACCAGGCCAGCGGCTGCGACAACGAGTCGCCGACTATGCCATCGACAACGGCAAAAATGGCCGGATTGAGGAGTTTATAAAAAAGCCAGAACAGGACGAGTGCGGTCGTCGCCAGCGCGGCCAGATGGTGAAAATAAAGGCCGGCGTTGGAAAAAAAACGTCCCGTGGTAAACGTCTTGCGTTCGTCGGCGAAAAGCGCGATGGCCCCGCCATTGAAAAAAGCGGCAAGAAAAACATAGCCCAACCCCAGCGCAAAAACAAACCAGCCGAACGAAGCAAATTTCCCGCTGAGCAGCAATTCCAGGTTGTCGAACAACGGCGCAAAGCCGCCGCTCAGGGTTGGGCGCATGGTTTCTTCCAACCCTTTGGCGGAAAAAGAAAAGCTGCTCCACCAGGCATAGTTGAACTTAAAAGCCAGCTCATCGCGCACCGTCAGCGCACCGACCTGCTTGTGGAACAGGATGAACAACGGCGTCGCAAAAATGGCGGCGACGCACAGGTTAACCAGGTAAATGACGCAAATCGCTTTTCTATTTTGATCGACCAGGGAAACGCCCTGTCGAAATGCATCAACAATTTTCATTTCAGAGATTCCTTCAGCTTGGGTTATGAAAAGATGGCGACGGTCTCGAGCAAATGCTGCAACCAAAACAACCATGCCGCGCCCCATCGAAATGCAACGAAACTCGAGGACTGACGATATTTTCCATTGTTGCCGACATTCACATCCAGCCAGATTTTGTGGTATGGATCCAACTCGGCCTTTTCAATTTTTTATTTTCCGCTGAAATAAAAGATTTTATACGCCGCTTCGCCGTCCCACTGTTTTTCAATGGTCTCGCCGTTCTCAAAAGTGACCAGCAGCTCCACGGGCAGCGAAATCGCACCCAGGCGCCGCACATGAACCTGCGACTCAAAGACCTCGTCGTCGTCCTTTTTTTTCTCTTCCGCTTTAATCAGCTCCATTTCATCGCCGTGGCCGGTGTAGCCTTGCAACGCGGCGGCGGGAGTCGAGACCACTTTTGTCACCGCGACATCGACGACGCCGGGTTGGTGCAGCATCTTTTCAAAGAACCAGTCCATGTTTTGCGGCGCGAATTCGTTGACTATATCGATAAAATCCTGCGGTTTGGGATGCTTGAACACATTGCGCTCGGCGTAGGTTTTCATGATTTTGTTGAAAACGGCGTCGCCGAGATAGTTCTCCAGCGTCCACAGCATGAGCGCCGGTTTTTCGTAGGCGTTGTTGCGATAGGCATAGCGGTTCACGTAATCCCAGGAAAACCTGTCCATGAAATCAAGCGCGCCGCGCCCTCGGTGATTGTCGACAATCCAGTCGCGCGGGTCCCGGGGTACATTCTTTAACGTGAAGGGGATGCCGAATCCCTGGCGGGCAAGGTATATCTTTGTATTGGCGCCCTCGCCATACGCCGCGAACAGGCAGCGGCTTGTGGCGTAGGTCGTGAAACCTTCATCCATCCAGGCGTTCTCGAACTCGTTGGTGCCGATCAGACCGTAAAAAAACTGATGGCCGCACTCGTGGATGGTCAGGCCCAGCGGCTGCTGCTTTCCCTTGGGCGTCAGCCAATCGACGCATGTGGTGAACAGCGTTGGATATTCCATGCCGCAGGAGTTGCTGCGCCAGACCGCATCGACGCTGGTGATTTGCGGATAGGGATAGGCGACATACCACAAGCCAAAATGTTTCAACGTATTGGCGGTGGCGTCGAAAAAGGCGTCGACATATTTTTGATGCTCCGGCATGTAAAGCAGGCGCATTTTCACGGTCGGCAAATCGGGATGCTCAAACGTGCGCACAGCCGTCTTATAGTTGGGCCAGGCGGTCCAGGCGAAATCATGAATATTGTCCTGGCGGAAGCGCAGCGTCTTTTGTCCGTCTCCGGCGGTAGAGTCGGCGAGCACGCCCGAAGCGCCGACCACATATTCCATCGGCACGGTAACGCTCACGTCATACTCGCCATAGTCGGCAAAGAATTCCGAATTGGCGTGAAACTGGTGGCAGTTCCATTCACCGTCCATCCACACGCCGATTTTCGGTAACCATTGTGCGACGAAAAAATAGTTTTGATGATAGCCGGTTCGCGGGCCTTTGTGCGGCAGTTTGGAGATGAACTCAATATTGAGGACCACGCTTTCGCCCGGGGCGACGGATTTCGGCAACACAAGCTTCATGACCGTCTGGTCATGAGCGTTGTCGTCGTCGGGTTGCACGTAAACCGGCGTGAGCGGCGTCTCTTTGAAATTCCCCGGACTGGCAGCGACGACGGAGACGACCTCGCAATAACCCCAGCCGTCATTTTTAACGGATTCGTAGAATGACGGGCCGTCGGGGCGCTGTGCAGCCTCCAGCATAAAAGTGCTTTGCGAATTCTTGAAAGCGTTGAGGTAAAGATGAAAAAACAGCTCGCCGGTGGGGGTTGCGCCGGCGTTGGTCCAGGTCAAGGTTTCAACGCCCTCGACTGTCTTTTTTTCCGGCGACAGCTTTACATCTATTTTATAGGATACAACTTTCGGCGACTGTTGAGCCGCAGCGTGTTCAGCGGCGGACAAAAAGAGAGAGAGAAAAAGCAGGTAAATCACCTTGTTCATCGCGTGTACTCCCTGTCAAATCAGTTGTAAAAACAGTTCAATGTCTTACAAGCTTCTCTCCACAACCTTGTAATCCTGGAGATGAGGCTCTATGTATAACCTGGCATATTGCCGCGCTTTTTCGCGTGAATCAAAGCGTCCAAGATAGACGAGATAATAATCGGTATTGCCCAAAGTGCGCTCGCCCACCTCCACATGCGGATAGACCTTGGAAAGCTTGAACAGCGCATTTTTCGCGCTTTCAAAAGACTTGAAGGAGGCGACCTGGATGGAGTAATAGGTCTTTTTTTCGGGTCGGCGTTTGGGTTTCGAGACAGTTGTAGATACGCCTCCCAGGCTCTCCAGGTCGAGGATGGCATTGTCCACATAAGGGGAACGGCGGACATTTTGCACAAACGCCTTTAAAAAGAGCTTGGCGGAATCCGTTTTACCCTGCGCCAGCACGCTTTGACAATAGAGGTATTGCGCATCATCCTTGAGGTAGGATGAAGGGTAACCGCGCAGCAGCCGCGAGAAGCGCCGGCGAGCCTTTGCATAGTCTTCAATAAAAAAATAGTATTGCCCCAGGCGATAAAGCGCAAAATCGGCGTACTTTGAAGTGGGATATTTATCGGCGACGCGTTGATAAAAAACCGCCGCCGAATCTGGATCGTTCGTGGTGTATCCCCGAAAGAACAGCACGGCGGGATCGTCGGCATGTTCCCTGGCCACTCTCGGCAGTTCCTTTTTCAGCGCGTCGTACTGCTCATTCTTGAAATAGGATTCGAGCAGGTCGATATCCGAGGCGGCCGGCAGCATTGCGCCGGTGAACAGGAATAATGTCAATATGATGATTTTACAGCTCACGTGACTTTCTCCGCCGAATTCCAGGTGCGGCATTGCGGACATCGTAAAAAATAGTCGTCCTGGCGATGGCTGCATTGACGGCACTGAAACTGCACCGGCTGCTTTAGAAAAGAATCGGCAATGGCATTGGCCAATTCCGCCGAGCGTTCGAACCGCTGCAACGTGTTTTCCGCGCGGATGAGAAAAAGCCTGACTTTGAGATTGTCTTTATCAAACTTTAACGCTCGCCGACAAAACTCCGCCGCCTTGCGAATCTCGCCTTTTTTTTCATAAATTTCGGCCAGCCCGAGATAGGCGCCGATGTTTTCCGGCTGCGCATCGATCGCCTGTTTGTAAAGCGACTCGATGTCATCGAAATGGCCGGAATCGAACATGAAATCCTCAAAATCTTTTAGCGCCACGTCCGCGTAACGAGGCAAGGTTTGCACCAGCTTTTTCAGCTCCTTGAGCGCCGAGGCGTGACGCTCCTCGCGAACGTAACTGCGAACCAGCTCCATGTAAGCGGCAAAACAGTCCGCATCCTGCTTTATGGCGTCGCGAAAGCGGATGCGCGCTTCGTGCTCCTGGTGCAGCGCCGTAAACTGCAACCCTTGCTCAACCTTGTAGGCGGCAAGCTGCGATGACTTTTCATTTTTAGGAATGGCGCTGTTTTTACGCAAAATCTCGAACGCGCCCTGCCAATCGCCCATATCCTCGAACAAGGTCAGCTTGAACTGTTTCGCCCATTCATTCTTTTTGTCCAATTCCAGAATTTTGTCGCAAGTGGAGAGCGCCCACTTGGGCTGTTTGTTCATCTGGTAATCGAGGGCCAGACTTTTGAGGATATTCTTTTGTTGCTCGGCGTTTAAATTGGGACGCACCAGCAGGTCGCGATGCACTTTGATGGCGTTCTCGTAGGCGCCTCGTTCTCGTAAAATATTGCCGATGAGAATGTATGCATCGATATAGTCCGTATCGCGACGCACAACTTGACGAAACTTTTCCAGCGCCAGGTCCCGGTCGCCGGCGATCAACGCCTGCAATCCGGCGATGTATTCGTTCTGTATGCTGCGGCGGCGCTTGGGCTTGCGGCGAAAAAGGACGACGACCAGCAGCACCAGCAGAACGATAAAAACAACAATGTAAATATAGGAAACAAAGTTCATGCACACAGCTCCTTACTTGGACTCGTTGGATGCATCCGGCGTCGAAGGTTCGGACAAAACCGCATCTTCCACGGAAACGTTGCGCAAACGGTTTAGTTCATCTTCCAGGCTCTTCATCTTTTTATGAATTTTCCTGTTTTCGCCTTTGAGCGAAAGCACCTGGTAGATGGAGACGCACAACCAGAAAATCATTCCGGCGATAAATGCTAAATACATGACGAGCCA
>JAJRST010000475.1 GCA_024278645.1 bacterium
TCTCCACGACTTGATTAAACTAACAAAATACTACAAATAAAGTCAAGTTCTTTGAACATTATTCACCGAATATGGAGGGATAAAAAAAACCGATATTGAGCATATCGGTTTTTTTCAAAAAGAAGCGTTGCTTTACGCGCTGCGCTTCTCTTCGATGCGAGCCGCGCGACCTCGAAGCTTGCGCAGATAGTACAATTTGGCGCGACGAACCTTGCCGTCGCGCAATCGCTCTATCTTGGCAATATTCGGCGAATGCAATGGGAAAATTCTCTCCACGCCGACGCCGTTGGAAATTTTTCTCACTGTAAACGTCTCGTTGACGCCGGAACCGCGACGATTGATGACCACACCTTGAAAAACCTGGATGCGTTCCTTGTCGCCTTCGACGACTTTGACGTGAACATTCAACGTATCGCCCGAATGAAATTCGGGAATATCTTCCTTGAGTTGCGCTGCCGATACAGCATCTACTTTGTTCATTTTATGCCTCCTTGAAAAGGAAGGGTTAATATTATTTTTCCGATTCTATGTATTTTTCATAAAGGTCATGCCGCCGCGTCTTTGTCGTTTCCAGGGATTGCTCAAAGCGCCATTTGTCAATTTCAGCATGATTGCCGGACAACAAAACCTTTGGCACGCCTTGCCCTCGAAACACTTCAGGCCGCGTATAATGCGGATGATCTAAAAGACCGGTTTGAAATGAATCCGTCACTGCCGAATCAATGTCACCTATGACGCCCGGCAGCAAACGAACGACGGAATCGATAATGCACATGGCCGGCAGTTCGCCGCCGGTGAGGACATAATCGCCCATGGATATTTCTTCGTCGACAAGCTCGTCGATAACTCGCTGGTCGATGCCTTTATAATGGCCGCACAGCAGAATCAAGGCATCGCGAACCGAAAACTCGACGGCCTTTTTTTGATCATAGAGATCGCCCGCCGGCGTCATCAGCGTTACTTTGGCGTCGAGCTTGTACTTTTGCCTCACCTCTTCCACACAACGAAAGATAGGCTCCGGCTTGAGAATCATGCCCGGACCGCCGCCGTATGGATAGTCGTCAATCTGCTGATGCTTGTCCGTGGCATAGTCGCGAATGTTGTGCAGAATAATCTCCACCGCGCCTTTGCTGATGGCGCGCTTGAGAATGCTCTCATCCAAAAAACCCTGGAATGTTTTTGGAAAGGCGGTTATCACGTGAATCTGCACGTCAAGCTCCTCAAAGAACGTTAATCGAGCAATCCCGGCATGGGATTGATCACTATTTCGCCCTCATCAAGATCGACCTTTTCGATGACGTCCGGAATATCCGGGATCAGTATTTCCCGCTCCTTGGCCGCAACGACGAACACATTGTTTGCGGGATAAGCGACGACATCCTCGACCGTGCCGATAAAGCCGCCCTTGTTGGTGACGACCTTTAATCCGACGAGTTGGAAAAAGTATTGCGCGCCTTCCGGCAGCGGCAGCGTCTCTTCTTTTGGTATCTGTACGTAACGCCGGCGCCACATTTCGGCGTCATTTCGTGTGTCGATGCCTTGCAGCGTCAAAATGATGAAACGACTTTGAAACTGAACATTTTTTATGATAAAGGCCTGCCCCGGATGATCCTCGGTTCCCAGAAAGACTCTCTCAAGCGATGAATAGCGCTGAGGGTCGTCGGTTATGGGTTGGACTTTGACCGCACCACGAATTCCGTGAGGTTTGACAACCTGTCCGATAATCACAAAATCCGGAGTTTCACTGGCGGCGCTCATATTGCGTTCGAAAACGTCAGTTTATTCTTTAGCGGGCTTTTCGTCTTCAGCCGGCTCTTTTTCTTCCGCAGGAGCTTCCTCAGCCTCGGCCTTATCAGCCGTTTCCGTGGTTTCAACAGCTTCGGCATTGCTTGTTTCAACCGCTTCGCTTGCTTCCGCAGCTTCGACAGATTCGCTTGTTTCCTCCGCTTCTGTCGCAGCTTCTTTTTCCGCGCGGGCGGCTTCTTTTGCCTTGGCCTTGGCTTCCTTTTCCGCCTCTTTTTCTTCATCGCGCTTTTTCATGGCGGCGATGGCTTCTTCCTTTTTCATGCGCTCAATCTGTATGACTTCCCACTTTTTGTATTCAAGCGCGATCTGCTCTTCGGTCAAGCCGCGTTTGCGCAAGTCGTATTCGAACAATATGCCTTTTTTCCGCATAAAGTTGCGCACCGTTGGTGAAAGTTCGGCGCCGCGTTCCAGCCATTTCAAAGCCAGCTCTTTGTCAATTTCGACCTCGGCAGGATCGGTCAGTGGGTTGTACGTGCCGATTTTCTCCAGGTACTTTCCATCACGACGTGCCCGAGAATCCGCCGCAACGATTCTGTAAAACGGTCGTTTTTTCCGGCCCATTCGGGTAAGTCTTAGCTTCACAGACAATGAAGGTGCCTCCTATCATTAAAATCCAAGCGGCGCACTCATTCGGCCGCCTTGTTTCATTTTTTTCATCATTTTGCGCATCATCGTAAACTGGTTCAGCAGTTTGTTGACATCCTGAACCGATGTGCCGCTGCCGCGCGCGATGCGTTTGCGGCGACTGCCGTTGATAATCTGCGGAGATCGCCGCTCCTCAATGGTCATCGAATTGATGATGGCCTCCACGCGGACGATCGCACGATCGTCGACCTGCATGTTCTTCATCATTTTATTCTGCGCGCCGGGCATCATCGCTAAAATATCCTGCAGCGGCCCCATCTTTTTGATCTGTTGCAGTTGATCCAAAAAGTCCTCCAGCGTAAACTCCTGACGCCGGAGCCTCTTTTCCAGCTTGGCGGCTTTCTCTTCGTCAATGGCGTCTTGCGCACGTTCGACGAGGGTGACTACATCGCCCATGCCCAGAATTCTCGACGCCATGCGATCGGGATGAAAAGCCTCGACCTGGTCCAGCTTTTCGCCGACGCCGATAAACTTGATCGGCCGGTCGGTGACCGCGCGGATCGAAAGCGCGGCGCCGCCGCGAGCGTCGCCGTCCATCTTGGTCAGCACAATGCCGTCAAA
>JAJRST010000476.1 GCA_024278645.1 bacterium
CGATTGAGCAGGAAAAGATTCATGCCTTTTTCGACCGCCAGGGGCGTACAGGCGGAGCTGATGACGCCGGTTCCGCCGATGAATAATACGTTCATGTTGCACCTCATCTAAAGATATAACAGTCATTGCGAGCACTCCCCCGATGGGGCGAGATCGTTGCCGGGAACAAGATGTATTGTCATGGCGAGAGATCGCGTCGGGCGTCCTCCCGGGGAGTGTGACGCAATCTCCCTGGAAATAAAACCGGCCAAAGGTGGAGATGTTTCCTTTGGCGAGAGGGCCGCCCTCGCGATGACTTTTGTGCTTAAAAGCACTCCCACCGTCGGAGCTTGCTTTGTTTTCTGCTTTGCAATCAACTCCCGGCTTGGAGATCGCTACAGCCATCCCGCTAGTGGGAGTGCGTGGCAATCTCCTTGCAAGCGTTTACGCCTCTTCTTCCGAACTCTGCTTAAACTCCCCCGGCCGGTCGTCGCTGAGATCGACAATGGTGTAGGCCAGTTTATCCACGCCTTCCTTTTCAAATAAACGCAACACTTTCAGGTTGACGTTTTCGCGCAACTGTTCGTGTTCTTTCCAGTTTATCGTCTTTGTAAAATAATAGAGACGAATAATGCGGGCGTTGCCCTCCACTTGGCGGAAATTAACCATGTGAAACTCCTGGTGCACGCCCTCGTCGGAAGCCAGAATATTGCGAATGCCGGCGAGCACGGCTTCCAGTTTTTCGGAGGTAATGCCGTCGATGCGAAAATTGATTTTCACCCGGCGTTTGTACATCCGGGACCAGTTCTTGATAACGCCGCTGGCCAGCGTGGCATTGGGGACGATGGAAACGGTCTTGTCGAAATTTCTGAATTTCGTGCTGCGCAGACCGATCTCTTCCACATCGGCGTCGATGATTTTGCCGTCGTTCAACTGCACCCAGTCGCCCTCGCGGAACAAATTATCGGTATAAATGACGGCGCAGCCGAACCAGTTGGCGATAATATCCTTGAACACCAGGCCGAGGGTGAGCCCCATGCCGCCGAGCAGTCCAAAGAGCGCGCCGACCGACATGCCGAGAAATATTTCCGCTGTTTTGATGAATACCATGACGATGGCGATCACCTTGACGACCTTGCCGATATAGGGCGCCAGCAGATTGTCAAGTTCGGTTTCCGTGCGCCGGGCCATTTTCTGCAAAAATTCGGAAAACACGTCGGCGCTGCGATACAGGAGCCAGCAAATGAGGATGACAAATCCAAGGTGGAAAAAGTTATCCAGCGTCTCGCTCATCCGCTCGCTGATTTCGCCAAAGACAAGCGTTGCTACGTAAAAACCGCCCAGCAAGATCAAGTAGCTCAACGGCGGATTCAGAATATCGAGCAAAGCGTCATCCAGGTGCGTATCCGTTTTCGAGGTGATGCGCTTCAAGTGTCTAAGCACCAGAATGGAAAAAATTCGCTTGAAGAGAAAGGTCACAAGAATAATCAGCGCCGCCAGGGCGACGCGCGTCCCGGTGACGCCAAAGATGCCGAATGATTTGTTCAGAAACTCCATGATCTCGTTCATTGTGCTTCTTTTTCCTTTATGATTTGTTAAAGTCTTTTTAGCCCGGAGTATTCATAAAACCCGCCTCGATCCTATCATCTTGACTCTATTTCCCTTGAGCGCTTTTGAGCCGTCGCGACTTTAAGGCCAGGGAATTTTTCAGGCTAGAGATTTTGCTTCCCGGCAGTGATTGATTTATTCGGGCCACAAAGGAAATGCGCCGCTGTCGCGAAAATCAAAACTCCCAGGACATTGGCGACGATATCCCAATAGTTAAAAGAACGCCATGCGATATGTCTTTGTGAAAACTCGAGCAAGGAGCTGTAAAAAAGGAGAAACAGGTACATTTTCGCCCTGGCGGTAAAAGCGTGCCAGCCCAAAAAGGCCGCCGTCATGTAGGCGAAGACATGCATAAAAAAACCTGAATCCGTAAAGTGAGGCATCTCAATGCCGCCCTCTGCGTCATCAGGCATTATGGACAAAACGGTGATGAAAAAAAGACAGGCGAAAAACAAAGTTCTGTAAACGTCACTCTTTTGAATCTGAAATTGTTTTTTCGCTCTCACTATCTTTTGTGGTCCTCAACGAATTTAGTATCAGGCCAATGCCGAGCAGAACCAACGCCAGCGGCCAATAAATGCTCATGAAATCATAAACAAGATCAAAGGCGTCCTCGATCAACGACATGGAATCCAGGGCGAACAGGCCGCCGATAAAGGTCAGGATAAATCCGGGAACGAGCATGCCCCAGTCCCGCGGATTAAAAATATACAAAACTAAAAAACCAACGCCAAGCGCTATTAAAAATATCGGCCAAAATTCCGAGAACCAGAAAAATCCTATGATATCAAAATTTCGCAACAAGAAAAACAGGCCCAACACGGCAAAGATGCCGCCCCAAAATGCGGAATTTTTCTTGCCGGACGCTGCATTAAAAAAAGAGGCGGCGGCGATGATCAGGAAAATGATCGGGTAAATTTGCATCCAGCCGAACATAAACAGATGCAAGCGGTCCAGCAGCAAACCCGCGCCGATGAGGATGAATATCAGGCCAACGACCAAAGATGAATAATTTCTATTCATGACTCCCTCCCTTTTCAGTTTGCCCGCTCTTTTTTTCGGCGGCTGTTCTTTTCCGTCGAGGCCGGGGAGCATCCGCTTTTTTCTCGATTTGCTCGGGGACGATGAAAAGCATCACTACATAGGCGACGACGCCCACCCAAACGGCGGTGAACAGCGTAGCCAAAACGTAGCCGATTCTCACCAGCGTCACATCGATATTCCAGTATTCGGCCAGACCTCCGCAGACGCCGCCGATCATTCGCTGCGATTTGCTGCGCGTAAAAGTACGCCTCCCGGCATCGCCGGCCATGTCGTCATCCTCCGGTTTGCTGCTTGCCTGGTAGATGAACCAAACGCCGAACAGAATCAGCAAAACCGGCCAGACAATATTCCAGTGAAAATTAAAAAACCACCAATCGTACCGCCACCAGAAAAAATCGAACAGGTTGTCAAAAGTGATCATCGCGCCAAGGATAACCAGGGCGACGCCGACATAGAGGCCGGAGTTTCCGGCGCGCGTCCGTTCCGCCGCCGGCAGTTTTTCATGTTGCGGATTCTTGGGGATCAAAACCATGCACACAAAATAAACGATGACGCCGACGCCGTTGAACAGCGTAAGCGCCAGCCACAAGATGCGCAACAGCGTAACGTCAATCGCCAGGTAATCGGCCAGTCCCGCGCATACGCCGCCGATGACATAATCCTTGCCGGCGCGATAAAGCCTTTTTGATTTTTCCATGACTATCCTCTTGTGTTGATAAGACATTGCCACATTCAATGGCAGTTACGCAAAAAAGAGCCGGCAAGTTTCGTCAGTCTGTTAATTTGATTCTCCCCTCCCCTGGCCGGTCATGGGGACAAAACGCACCGGCAGCAGTTTTTTTTCGGAAATGCGGCCTTTTGCATCCTTTGTGATGAGCTTGAGCTGTTGATAATAAGAGCCCACGGGAATGATCATTCGGCCGCCGGGCGCCAGCTGTTCGACCAGGGTCTGCGGCACTTTGGGCGGCGCCGCGGTGACCATGATGGCGTCAAACGGCGCCTCCTCCGGCCAACCGGCATAGCCGTCGCCGCAGCGAACGTGACAATTCTCGTAGCCCAGCTCGGACAGCAGCGCGGCGGCGTGCTTGCACAGCGGCTCAACGATTTCGATAGAGTAGACCTCGCTGGTAATTTCGGCCAGCACCGCCGCCTGGTATCCGGAGCCGGTGCCGATTTCCAGCACTTTTTCGTCCCCGGATAATTTCAACATCTCGGTCATATAAGCGACAATATAGGGCTGGGAAATGGTCTGGCTGTGGCCGATGGAGAGCGGATAGTCCTCGTAGGCCTGGCTTTGATAAGCGTCCGGCACGAAAAGATGCCGCGGCACGGACAACATGGCGTTCAGCACCCGCTCATCTCTGACGCCGCGGCCGCGGATTTGCTGCTCTACCATTCGTTCGCGCAGCCCGGCATAACCGTCCGAGTCTACAGCTTTCATATCCGTCATATCCCCTTTGCATATAAAATGAGAAAGGACGATAGTCGTTAAAATGCCTGATAAAATGATATTGTTCATATCGACCTTTGGTTAAACAATTCACATGGTTGTTTGTATTCAAAATAAAACAAAAACGGCATCATGTCAAGAGTTTTGGGAGTATTTGCAAATTAGGAGTTCAATTCCTAACCTGCATTATTCATGAAACCAGGCCTCGAAGGATCCAAGTCTCTAAAAAACAACATCTTTACATGGGGAGGCGTCGGTAGAATGTTTTAGCAACTATTTGTTTTGTTCATAATACTATTGTCTTAATTCTATTGTTTTTGAGTACCTTTGAGACTTGGCGACTTTGAGGCGAATGAATTTTCCGGGCTAATTTGAAAAAAACTACATATAGCTCTTTACAAGCCGCAGATTATTCTCGAAAGTCATGCAAGAAATCCCGCAGCCCGTTGATGATGGCATCGGCGCATTTCTCTCGGTATTCTTTGCTGCGGATGAGCATCTCCTCCTCCGGGTGCATCATAAACGCCGGTTCGATGAGAACCGCGGGCATCTGCGTCGGTCGGCACATCGCCAGGTTGTCCCAATACAAGCCGAAATCGTTCAGTTTCAGCGTCTTTAATAATTGGCCGTGAATTCTCCTGGCCAGCTCGACGCTTTGCGGGTGATAATAGTAGACGCTGCTGCCGCGGCTTTTGAACGGGTTGACGCCGGCCGGAATGGCGTTATGATGCAAACTGAGCAGGATGTCGGCGTCGGAATTCATGGCGAATTTCATGCGCTCGGCGAGCGTCGGACCGTCGCCGCCATGCCGGGTGAATTCGACGATTGCACCCTTTTTGCGCA
>JAJRST010000477.1 GCA_024278645.1 bacterium
CATGTTCGCCAACAGGGCGCTGGCGCTCATGGACAGCGGCCTGGTCGTGCGCAGTCACGGCAAGCCGATTTATCTGCAATTCGGCCTGCTCGGTTTGTATGTACCTTTTCCGTACGATTTGCGAAAATTCGGCGCAACGTCGACTTTTCAACTGAGCACCGACGAGGAAGAGGCGTTCATCTATACCATTTTCGCGCGCAATGCTTTTAACAATGACGATTATGACAGCGCCATCGTCTATTTTGAAAAGAAATTAGCCATTTATGAACAGCGCCACGACTATGACGCCCAGGCGACTTTTCAAAACAACATGGGACAGATATATTTCATAAAGGGCGATTATGATCTCGCCTGGCGCGGGTTTACAACCGCCTACTGGATGTGCCGCAAATCGAAATACATGGGCGGCCAACTTTTGAATATCGTCAACGCCGGATACGTCGTGCTCACCATGGCCAACGAGCCCGACCCCGCAAAGCGGACGCGCTTGTCTATCTGTCACAACTGGATCACCGACAAGATTCGCGAATTGCTGCAACTGACCGCCGAGGATGAAATTTCTTATGCTTTTTACCATGCGCACATGAACCTGCTGCTCGCCGAACTGGAGCTGGTAGACCCCGGGGACGAGAGCGCCGCGCCTTTTGCCGTGACCGCTTTTCGGTTAAACCGCGCCGTCGCGGCGGAAACGCTTTTGCAGCGGGCGCTGGACATCAGTCGGCGATACAAGCTGGAGACCGAGGAGAGCAGCATCCGTTTTCGCCTTGGCACGCTGCACGCGCTGCTTGGCGAGCATGAGGCGGCGCTCGCCGAATTTCAGGCGGCGCGGGAAATGGCGATGCAATATGATCTCCCCGAATTGTTGTGGCAGGCGGAGACGGCCATCGGCGATATGGTCGCCGCGTTGCAAAAAGAGGACGGCGCAAAAACGTTCCGCTACGACCCGCTGTATTATTATCAACGGGCGATCAAAATCTCCGAAGCGAATCGAATGGCGCATCCCGGCATCACGGCCTCCCGAATGCGCCGGCTATACCAGGAGCCGTATCAAAAGGCGGCGGCCAGGCTTTTGGCGCTCGACCAGCCTGTGGAAGCGCTGCACACAATGGAACGGCTGCGCGAACGCGTCTATCATGAAATTCTCGAACATGACAAATTAAAACTGCGCAACGAGCGCCATCAACTCCTTTACTATCTGGCGGATTCCCTGCAGCGGGAAATCAGCGCGGCGGAATTTCGCATGTTGCAGAACGATCGCCATCCCAAAACAGCGGATGACGTTCGGACAATGGAAAACAGAATCCTGCTTTTGCAGCAGGAATATGAAAAAACGCTGGCCGAGATTAAAAGCGAGGCCCCGGAGATCGAGCCGTTGATAAAAATATCTCCGGTGTCACTGGCAACGCTGCAAAACGTGCTGCCGCGAAACGTCGACGTCGTTTTTCATGTCGCCGCCGATGATGTGTCCTATTTGGCCGTTATATCCTCGGACAGCCTTTCCTTTGTCAGCGTGCCGGTGCAAAAGGCCGGTCTCAAGACTCGGCTCGATGCGATGATGGCTGACGCCCGCCAAGGCGTCTCGTTGCATCTCCCCGGCGATGTGCAACGTCTCTTTGCCGCCATAGACTCCATCTGTTCGAGACCGCACCGGGTTTTTATCCCGGATATCGATTTTCTGCTCTATCCCTGGTCGGCCATGAGTCGGAGGACAAAAAGCGACCCCATCCGGTCCGTCAGCACCAGCCTCACGGCGCTCTATTTTTCACTGCAAAACGTCAAACCGCATGGCATCAGCATCTATGTGTCCGGGGACTCGTCGCGTATCCGACCGCTAAAGCTGCAAGGGTATGAGGTGCAATCGGTCACAGTGCAGCATACAGGCGACAGTTTTGAGGCGCAGCGTCCGTCGCTTGCTAAAACGGATATCGTTCATTTGGCCGTTAAAATGGATTGGAACGACGTGTGGCCGTCGCGTTCTTTTTTCGAGTTCGCCGTCGCCGGTTCGCAGACGGCGAAGATCAGGGCGATTGACCTTTACGGGTTTAATACATCCACGGCTTTTCTTGTCAATCTGGATGTTCACGACACCGAGTTGTACGCCCTGCAGCCGGAGCCGCTCATCGCCTGGGAGCGCGCCCTCGCCTACACCGGCATCCCCGCGTTGATGCTGCCGTTGGCGGCCACGCCCGATTCGTTGCTCCGTTTTTACAATGCCTTTTATCAAAACCTGCGGCGCAACTCGTTAGCCCGGGCGCTGGCGAAAACCGATTCCTTGTTTCTGGCTGAAGGCAGGCCGACCGGCTGTTTTTACCAGGTTTTTGGAGCCGGAGAAATAGCCGTAAAAAGCGACAGCGCCGTCGCCGCGGCGACGGCGCTTGCGGCCCAGGCCGAGCGCGCTTTCCGGGACGGCGACTGGAAGACGACGATCGATCTCTGCCTGCGGGCAAAAGAAAAGGCCGCCGCGGTTTCAAAGGAAGCGGCGGCGATGAACGCCCTGCTTTTAAAAGCCGCCGTTAATGCGCAAGATTGGGAGGCGGCAATTACGGTGCAAAGGCAGCGCGTCGCCCGTTTTTTGCGCCAGGACAAGTGGGCCGAGGCCGCCGACGGTTATGCGATGCTTGCCCTGTTCTATGGTTTCGCGCGGCAGCAGGCCAAGGCGGCTCGAACACGAACGCAATTTGAAAAACTGCAAAAGCGTTACGGCCTGCACAATGATCTCATAAAAGCCTATGGCGACATTGCGCAAATTTTTGAGCAGGGTGAAAACTTTGAACAGGCGCAACGGCTTTACCTTGACGCCGCGCGTCGGTATGCGGCGAGCGGGCAAGCCCGCGAGCAATGTGCGGCTTTACAAAAGGCCGCCGATGTTCTGTACGACCATTTGAACGATCCTGTAGCGGCATTGCAAAAACTGCTGCTTGCCTTGCCGCTTGTACAAAATGACGATGATATTGATCTGCACATTGACGTGCTGTTGCAACTTTCCCGGATTTATTCGGATATGCAACTGTACACCAAAGCGCTTTCACATGCACGGCAGGCGGACTCGCTTTCCGTGTTTTTAGCGGACGAGGAGCAAGGCGCTAGATGCCAATTCCAGTTGGCCGATGTTTTGTATCAGCAGGGCGACCTCCGGCGTGCTCAGGATCAAACCGAGCAATTGTTGTCCCGGCCGGGCGTCGGCGCCGAACAAAAGATCAATGCCCTGCGCCTGCAAAGTAATATAAAAGCGCAATCGGGCCGGCTCGACGACGCGGTGCAGTTGGCGCGACAGGCTTATCGCCGCGCCCGCGAAACCGGGGACGTCGTTCTTGTCGCCGATGCGCGACGTCACCTTGCCATAACCCTGTGGATGCAACAAAACGTCAAAGAGGCGGCGAGCCTGCTGCAGGAGACGTGGTTGAGCGGCGTCGGAACAAAGAGAGAACGGATGCGCCAAAGCCTTCTCTTCGGCGCGGTGTTGCTGGACGCCGGCGATAGGGATCGGGCCGGAAGTCTGCTTGGTCAGGCAAAAGATTTTGGCCGGCAGCTCCATGATGCATATACCGTGGCCGTTGCGCGGCTTTTGCTGGGCCGCTGTTTGAACGGCGAAGAGGGGGGGCGGAACCTGAACCGGGCGATCGCCCTTGCCGAACAAATGCGTTTTTACGATGTGGCCTGGCGCGCGCATTTTATCAAAGCTCAAAAACTGGCGGTGCAGGGGCGTGCGGATGCAGCCGCTGAATTTGCCAAAGCCTTGACCCTGTTGCAGAAATCACAGCTTGCACTTTCTTCACACAATTATCGTCGTGGTTTGTCGTTGTCCGAAAATGATTTCTTTGACGCCTATATTCGATTTTTCATCGAAAAACGACAGTTCCAGGATGCGCTCGTCGTCCTTGAAAAACAAAAACAGCGAACCTTTCGTCGTTTTGTCGGCGACACGTCAATCCCGTTCCAGGGCGACGACCGAATGTGGGCGAGCCGATACGACAGTTTGAAAGAGAATCTGGTTATGACGCGGGCCGAGCTGGCGGCGGCATGGTCTGCGGACGACGATGCAAAAGCAAGGCAACGCCTGCAACAGGCGGAGCATTCCATGACGGCGCTCGGGCAGACGCTCAAGACCGCGGCGCCGCATCTTTACAATATCTATTTCTCCGACGATATGGAAGCGCTCTCGTTCGCCAATATTCTGCCCGACAGCACGGGCGCCTTTAGTTTTTATTGTTTCGGGAATGAACTGTACACCTGGTTTATCGACAAAAACGGCGTCTCTTTCAAACAAACGCCGCTGCAGCGCGACCGCCTGCAAAAAAACATAATCGACTTGCGCGAGGCCATGCATACCCTGGACGCCACCGCCGCGCCCGCGGCAAGCATCTACGCCGCGCTGTTGCAGCCCTGGCAGGATGTGCTGGCCGGTTTGCAGCAGATCATTATCATCCCGGATGACATCGTCCGCGGCGTTCCCTTTGCTTCCCTGCAAAGCGAGGACGGTACATACCTGGGATTGCGCTACAATTTGTCTTTTGCGCCGCAATTTTCCATTTTAGCGGATCGCCTGAAGCGCCCGCAACAGCCGATGACTCGCGCCGACAAGGTCGTTTCTTTTTACACCGCAGCGCCGGACAGGCAAGAGGCTTCTTTTGCCAGACATGTCGGAACGAACATGTCGATATACTTTGACCGGGTTCTCATGCTCGACGAAAAACAGCCGTTGAGCAAGCAAGTTGGCGATGCTTTGGACGCCCGCATCATCTACTTTGGCGGCCGCTGGCATTATAAAGCGGCGTTTCCGTTCACTTCGGCGATTCGTCGCTGGGCGGACGAGGCAGAGATAAGCTGCGGCGATGTGCTCTCCCGCGCCTGGCCCGTCGACCTTGTGGCCGTTTATGGCGGCGATATTGATCAAGACGGCTATGTTTCGCGCGTGTCCATCTGCTTGAAAGAATGCTTTTTAAACAGCGGGGCGGGCAGCGTGTTGGCGCCGATGTGGCAGTATGACGAACTGGCGTCGTCCGTGCTTTTGACGCAATTTTTCCACAATCTCGCCCTCGGGCTGCCGAAAGCGGAAGCGCTTCGCCGCGCGCGGCGGGTGGTGCACGATGAAATCAATCCGCATCCGGCTTTTTGGGGCGGTTATCAGCTTGACGGAGACTTTCGTTAAACAGGGCCTTTGGCGGGCGACGTCATAAATTGATGGAATAATTAACAAAGAACAGGAGA
>JAJRST010000038.1 GCA_024278645.1 bacterium
ACCAGGAGGATGCGCAAATCTACACCGCGCGTTTTCTGTCCCCGGCGCTGAAAATCATTCTGTCGAATTTTGACAAGGAAACTCCGTTCCATCCGCTGGTGGAGGCTTTGAATCGCTGTCTGAACGAATATTTCCCGCCGTTGGAAGACAGTGTGAAAATGAGCACGGTCATGCCTCAACCCGGCTAGGCGCGGCGTATTTTATCCTTGTTTGCCAACAAATTTGAAATTTTGCATAAAACCGTCAGGTGAATAATATGACCCAAAATACAACCATTCTGGATTTTTTCAATTTATTCTGGTTTGGCGTCTTGCCCTACGTCGCCCTGTTCATATTCCTGCTGGTCTCCATCCAGCGCTACACCCGGCGGGGATTCAGCTATTCCAGCCTGTCGTCGCAGTTTCTGGAAAACAAGCTGCACTTTTGGGGCATGGCGCCGTTCCATTACGGCATCATCACCATCCTGTTCGGCCATTTGCTCGGCTTTCTCATCCCACGCCAGGTCATGATCTGGAACAGCAACCCCTTGCGGCTGTACATTCTCGAAGTGTCGGCCTTTATCGGCGGCATCTTTGCCCTGGTGGGACTGATCAATATTCTGATCCGACGGCTGAGCGACCCCCGAACCAAAGTTGTGACCAGCACGGCGGACTGGATTGTCATCTCCATTCTGTTTTTCCAGATCACCACCGGGTTGCTGGTGGCGATTTTCAATAGCTGGGGAAGCTTTTGGTTTGCGGCCTCCCTTGCCCCCTATTTGTGGTCCCTGTTTACCTTTAACCCGGACATTGCCTATGTCACGCCCATGCCGTTGCTGGTAAAGCTGCATATCATCAGCGCCTGGTTCTTCTTTCTGTTGTTCCCGTTCACCCGGCTGGTACACATATTGGTCGTTCCCAACCCCTACTTGTGGCGCAAACCGCAGCTTGTGCGCTGGTATTGGAATCGTAAAAAAATTAGCACGCCGGAATTTTCGATGAAAAGGAAATAGTTTATTCTCAAGTCGCAAAGATAACAACGAGTCTTTGAGCCTTCGTGGCAAACTTACAATCCAAGATGCGCAAGATTTAACAACACGAGGAGCACATGGAAGAAAAACGAAAAGCGCGAATGGTTTTGATCATGAACACCATTGCCTTTACGGTCTGCTTTGCCGTTTGGATGATGAATGGCGTTCTGGTCACTTTTCTGGTCGACAATGGCATATTCACCTGGAACAAGGCGCAAATCGGATGGCTGATCGGCATCCCCGTGCTCACCGGTTCGTTGACGCGATTGCCGGTGGGCGTATTGACCGACAAGTACGGCGGTCGCATTGTCTATACCGTGTTGATGCTGGTCGCGGCCGTGGCGACCTACCTGTTGAGCACGGCCAACAGTTACGAACAATTTTTACTGGCCAGCCTGGGATTCGGCATCAGCGGCGCTTCCTTTGCCGTGGGCATCGCCTACACCTCCGTATGGTTCGAGAAAAAATTCCAGGGCACGGCCCTGGGCATATTCGGCGCCGGCAATGCCGGGGCGGCGTTGACCGCCCTCGGCGCCCCCTCGCTTTTAAACTGGCTCACCCAAAACGGCGAGCAAATCGAAAACTGGCGCACCATGCCGAAACTGTACGCCCTGGTTTTGTTCGTCATGGCGATCATCTTTTATTTTACAACGTTTACCAAAGTTGTTCAAGGCTCCAAGACAAAGACCCTGATCCAGCGTCTCGAGCCCCTCAAGCATGCCCGCGTCTGGCGCTTAGGCCTGTATTACTTTTTGGTCTTTGGCGGATTCGTCGCCCTGGCGCAGTGGCTGATTCCCTACTATGTGAACGTCTATACCATGAGCGTGGCCATGGCCGGCTTTATGACCTCCATTTTCAGCCTGCCGTCCGGCGTCATTCGCGCCTTTGGCGGCTGGCTTTCGGACAAGTTAGGCGCCCGTCCGATCATGTACATCGTTCTGGGGGCCTGCATTTTCAGCTCCGCCCTTCTCATTGTCCCGCGCATGGAGATTCAATCGCCGGGGCAAGGGGTGATGGCGCTCAAATCCGGAACCGTCAAAAACATTACCGACAATGAAATCATCGTCGATGAGACGGTCTATTCCTATAAAAACAAAAAGGACGTACCGAACCTGGTGAGCCTGACCCACAATGAACCCAATGTACTGGTTCTTCCGCGAATCACCTCGTGGCAGGAGCCGGTCGTGGAAGTTGCGGAATCGGTGCATAAGAAGCAGCTTCTCGCTCGCGGCGTCACCCATATCTTTTTTCAGGCCAACGTGTGGATTTTTACATTCCTGGTGTTCATCGTCGGCATCATGATGGGGATTGGCAAGGCCGCGGTGTATAAATTCATTCCCGAACATTTCCCCAAGGATGTGGGCGTGGTCGGCGGCATTGTCGGCGTGGTCGGCGGACTCGGAGGGTTCATCAGTCCGGTTATCTTTGGCTACCTGCTGCGCTGGACCGGCATCTGGACAACCTCATGGATGTTCTTTTTCGTCCTTTCCGTCGTCTGCCTGGTCTGGCTGCACCTGGTGGCGCGGCGAATGATGAAGGCCAGGGCGCCGGAGCTGCTGCGCGAACTGGAAGAAAAAGTGGCGACCGATCCTCTTGAACAAATACCGGGAGAAGCATAAAATGGCTCGAATCACGCATTGGGACCCCGAGGACGAACAATTCTGGAACGCATCGGGAAAGAAACACGCCAACCGCAACTTGTGGATTTCCATCCCGGCGCTGCTGTGCGCCTTTGCGGTGTGGCTCTACTGGTCCATCATCATCGTGCAGATGCAGAACCTGAATTTCCCATTCAGCAGGGAACAACTGTACACGCTCACGGCCATTGCCGG
>JAJRST010000039.1 GCA_024278645.1 bacterium
CGGATTCACGCCGCGGAGCATCGCCCGCAAGCTCGCCTCGCTGCGAGCGTTTTGCCGATACCTCATTCGCGAAAATGTCATCGAAAACAACCCGACGTTAAACATTGCTTCGCCAAAGCTGGACAAAAAATTGCCGCTTTACCTGACGACGGCGGAAATGAGAGCGCTGCTGCAACTCCCGGACGTTGAAACGCTCGAGGGGCTGCGCGATTTTGTCATTCTGGCCATGTTTTACGCCACCGGCATGCGCGTCAGCGAAGTGGCTGCGCTTAAACTGGAAAATGTGAGATTTGATCAGGACCTGTTTCGGATCTCGGGCAAAGGCGGCAAAATTCGCATCGCCCCCATGGGGAAGGACCTGAAAAAACATCTGAACAAGTATTTAAAGCTTCGCCAGAGCGAAGAAAAGCTTGCTTTGGAATTTAAAGATTTTATTTTTGTTAAAAATAACAAGGAGCCGTTTACAAGAGAACAAATTGCGGCTCTTGTGCGTAAATACATAAGACGGGTGGCAAACGATGAGAAAGCGCACCCTCATGCTCTTCGGCATACATTTGCAACGCACCTTTTGAATGAAGGCGCCGACATTATGTCGGTGAAAGAATTACTAGGACATGCCAGCTTGAATACCACGCAGATTTACACGCACGTATCGGCTGAGCATTTAAAAAAAATCTATAAAAAGGCTCATCCCAGAGCCGGGAAAGACTAATTCGGGAAGGGAAGTGTAACTAAACAGAGGAGGACGTGGTACAAAGCAACATATTTTAGCGGGCGCTATATTTGAACCATTAACCTGGAGGTTCCTATGAGAATTTCATTCACCGCGAGGCATTTTAAACCATCTGAACGATTAAAGGAATTTGCAACCAGCGAAGTCGCTCGGTTGAAAAAATATTACGATGATATTTTGGACGTAGATATCATTCTGGACTACGTCAAGCAAGAACAAGTGGCTGAGATAGTGGTGAAGGTGTATGGGCAGCGCCTCACGGTTGAAGAAAAAAGCGAGGACATGTATAAATCCATTAGTCTCGCTGTGGATAAGCTGGAACGAAAACTATTGAAATATAAAGAAAAATTACGCAAATTCGACAAGGAACGAATTGTCGAAAACATAGAAACTGAAATCGAATAAACAGACCGGGAGCGATCTTTCGCTCCCGGTTGTATCTCTTTTATTGAAATATAATTTATGACCGTCAATAAAATTTACAAGCAAGTAATCGAAAGCAAGCCCCCCAAAGCTCGCCAGTACATCAAAGTCAGCAAGATGTATGAGGATAATAAAGATTTCCTGAAACTTCACATCGTCAATGGCGAGCATTCCTTTGAGCGCAAGATCGAACAAAAAGAGCTGAACCGTCCCGGGTTGGCTTTGAGCGGTTTTGTAAAAGTGTTTACCTTTTGGCGCGTACAGGTGATGGGCAATACTGAAATCGGCTATTTAAACACCCTGCACGGTCAAAAGCGGATCGATGCGATCAGCAACGTCCTCTCCTTTGAATTGCCGTGCATTATCGTCACCAACAATAATGTCGTCCCCAAAGAGCTGATCGATATTGCCAACGACAAGGGCGTCACCATCTTTTCAACGCCGGAAAACACCACGGCCGTGCATCGATTGCTGAGCGAGTACCTGGATGAAAAATTTGCTCCCCGCATGGTCGTCCACGGCACCCTCGTCGACGTTTTTAGCGTCGGCGTCCTGTTTGTCGGCGTCGCTTCCATTGGCAAAAGCGAGCTGGCCCTTGACCTGATCGAGCGCGGACACCAGCTTGTTGCGGACGACGCCGTCGAAATAACCAAGATAGGCACACGCACGCTGCAAGGCGCTCCCGTGGGCAGTCTCGGCCACCACATGGAAATACGCGGGCTTGGCATCATCGATGTCTACAAGATGTTCGGCGTTCGCGGCATTCGTGGGATCAAAGACATTCACGTCATTGTCAAACTGGAGCGATACGGGGAAGGCGGAGATTACGAACGCACCGGCCTGGACGAAACGTTCACGGAAATCATGGACGTAGACATCCCTCTCGTCGAACTTCCGGTTATGGAGGGCAAAAACCTGACGATCATCGCCGAGGCCATTGCACTGGACCAAAAGCTCAAACAAATCGGCATTTTTCAGGCGTTGGATTTTAATAAAGAGCTCATGAAAAAAAACATGAAGGAATCGAACAACGCGCCGGATAAAGAAATAGACACCGAGGATCTCTGATGAAACATGCAGTTGTTATTGCTCACGGACCGCTGGGCGCCGCTTATATAGATGCGGCAAAATCAATTATGGGTACGGATGAAGGGTTGTTTGCCATGTCCGTCACCGACATGTCGGTGACGGAAATCGCCTCGCGTCTCGGCTCCATTGTAAACGAGGTGCGCGAAGATGTCGACGGCATCATCATTATGGCCTGTTTGCGTGGCGGCAGCTCCTGGAACGTCAGCGCCGCCGTCGCCAAGGACAAGCCGCACGTGCGGCTTGTCTCCGGGGTGAATTTAGCCATGCTGCTCACCTTTCTCACAAAACGGGATTCCCTGTCTCTTGATGAATTAGTGAAAAAAATGAAGGAAGAAGCCATTAAAGGCGTTACATCCCTGGAACAATAAGCTACTAACCTGGAGAAAGAAACGAATGCCATTAGTTATGATACGAATCGATGACCGCCTGATTCATGGTCAAGTTGTCGTTGGATGGGGAAGCGTCATCAAGCCGGACCGAATTTTACTGTCAAGCGATGAAGTTGCAACCGTGGAGTGGCAGCGCACCATTTACCTTTACGCCGTCCCGGAACACCTGGCAGCCTCTGTGCTGACGCTCAAGGATACCATACGCGCCCTGAAGAACTCTGAATTTGGAGACGAGCGCGTTCTGCTTCTCGTCGACTCGCCCAAAAGCATTGTCTATCTCGTCGAGAACGGCATTGACATCAAGGAAGTGAATGTGGGCGGTATGCACTTCAAACCGGGGAAAAATCAAATATCTTCATTTATTTTTGTCGATCAGCAGGACATCGAAAGCTTTAAAATCTTGTGCGAAAAAGGCATTCATCTTGAGGGTCGCGACGTGCCAACGCGCTCGCCCGTCAATATATGCAGAGTATTGGGACTGCGCGAATAGCACTGCTCGCCCCGGCCGTCGGGGCTCTATCCCCTTATTTTCCCCAACAGCATACCCAAAGTCATTGAAATGGCCACGCCGGTCGGCACGAACCAGGGCCAGGCGATAGCCGGAGACTCCATCATCAGATGCAACAGGGCGAGCGCCGCAAAAACGACGACAACGCTTGCCCGAAATCCCCCGCTGACCCTGGTCAAAATCCACACGCCGGCGATTGTCTCCAGGATCGCCAGCATCATGAAAACCTCAACAGCGGGGTTGATGAACCAGGTCATAAAACAAATCGTCGCCCAGAGAGAAACGAGCGCCGCC
>JAJRST010000478.1 GCA_024278645.1 bacterium
CGACGAAAACATCGCGGAACAGGTCCGTTTGCACACGCAAGGCCGCGGCGCCGACGTTGCGTTCGAGGCGGTCGGCCTCGGCGAGACGCTGCGCACGGCCATAGCCAGCGTTCGACGTGGCGCAACGGTGACGCTCATCGGAAATCTTTCGCCCACGGTCGAGCTGCCGCTGCAGGAGGTTGTCACGCAGCAGCTTTGTCTGCAAGGCAGTTGCGCCATCGCCGGCGAGTATCCGGCGGTGCTGGATATGATCGCCGCCGATCGTATCAACGTCGACAAGCTGATCAGCACCGCCGCGCCCCTGGCCGATGGAGCGAAATGGTTCAAAAGACTTTACGATAAAGAACCCGGTTTAATGAAAGTGATTCTGAACCCCTAACCCGGACAAGCCGGAAATTCCAAATTCCAAAATCCAACTGTCAAATTCAACTTTTGCCGGATTTGGTTAAAAATCAACTCCTAAGACACTAACCTGGCCTCGAAGACACAAAGACTCAAAGCGTTAAATGCAATATCGGAAGGCTAAAGATTCTCTATCTTTTTGTTTTTTTTCGTGACTTTTGGTCTTTACGTTTTTGTGGGAATGATACAGGCAATAAGATGCAAAAAATAAAAACGGCCATCATCGGCGCCGGCAAGGTCGCTCATTTGCACGCGGCGGCGCTGCAAAAGGCGCCGGCTTCCGAGTTTGTCGCCGTGTGGAATCGCACCTGGGTGCGCGCGCTAAAATTCGCCGCGCAATATGGCGTCAAGGCCTGGCGCGACATTGAAGAGATGATAGTCGCCGGGGGCGTGCAAGCCGTGGTTATCGGCACGACGCATCCGGCTCATGCCGGGCCGGCGATTGCGGCGTTAAACGCCGGCGCGCACGTGCTGGTCGAAAAGCCGCTGGCCTCGTCGCTGCAAGACTGCGACGCCATGATCGATGCCGCGGAGAAAAACGGCAAAAAGCTGGGCGTGATCAGCCAGCGTCGTCTCTACCCGCCGGTGCAGCGAATTCGAAAGGCCATAGACGACGGCAAGCTTGACGTTCCCGTTCTCGGCAACGTCACCATGCTGGGATGGCGCGACAAGAAATATTACGACGCCGACGCCTGGCGCGGCAGGTGGGATTTGGAAGGCGGCGGCGTACTCGTCAACCAGGCGCCGCATCAGCTTGATATCTTTCAATGGTTCATGGGCGACATCGATCACGTCTATGGCCTATGGGCGAACCTCAATCATCCCTATATTGAGGTTGAGGACACGGCCGTCGCCGTGGTAAAATTCAAATCCGGAGCGCTCGGCAATATCCTGGTCAGCAATTCGCAGAACCCGGCGTTGTACGGCAAGGTGCATGTGTTCGGTAAAAACGGCGCGGCAGTCGGCGTGCAGACGGACGGCGGCGCCATGTTCATCGCCGGCATGTCCGAAATCACCGAAGCGCCCTATAACGACATCTGGACCATTCCCGGCGAAGAGAAACTTTGCCCACAGTGGAAACAGCAAGACGAAGAGCTGTTCCGGCACATCAATCCCATGACCTATTTTCACCAATTACAGGTGCAGGATTTTTGTGAATCCATTATCGAGGATCGCAATCCAATAATAACAGGACGGGAAGGCCGAAAAACCGTCGAACTGTTTACGGCCATTTATCGCAGTACGCGGGACGACAAGCCGGTCAAGTTTCCGCTGGCGTCGGAGCAGCCTCTAAAGCAATAGCAGTCGGTTTAAAAACCGGCAATGATTTTGATGGCGGAATTCGGCGACAGCAGTCGTTACAAAAATATTAATCTTGACATTTTACCCTTTTGATTTGCATCGATCTTTGAGAACGTGATGTGCATCGAGGCGTCGCCCGGGCAAACACGTGAAAGGATTATGCTGACGATCAAGGTAAACAACCCGGATAAAAGACAAAGGATACGGCAATTTTCAACTCGACGCTTGCACGGATTTTTGCATTCCTCTCGATTGCATCCACATTACACACGAATCCGATAAAACCTTCACCTCGCACCCCCTCTTTCGAGCTGCGCGATCCGCGGCAATCGTCCCAGGCGAATGCCGCGGTATGGAATGCGCTGAATCAGGGCGCAGCGGCAGGCTTTGACGTTCTCCACAACCGTCATGTGGAACGCAGCGGCGTTATGGCGCGCCTTGGCCTGTTCGCCGCCGGCGCCTGGTTGAACGCGGCGCTGCGCTTTTATTCGCACGAAACGGCGCATGAATATGTCTATCGGCATAAAAATCTCGCCATCGACAGCGGTCTCGATTTTCTGCATTGGAAAAGCACGACCATTCCCGGCTTTTTTTACCCGGCATGGAAACAAAGCCCTCTCGATCCCGCTCTTCTTGCCGACGACGAATTAATCCTGGCGACCGTCGGCGGGCTCAATCAGGATGAAATCAACGCCGCCCGCAACTGGCGCGCCGTTTCGGACAGAGGAGTGCTGTCGTTCTACGATTCGCAAGCCTACCTGTTGACCAAACTGCGTGATGTGCAATACATTCTGCAATCCGGTTCGGACGAGCGCCCCTTTGCTCCGGGCATGCGCACGGATCAGTTGCACAGGGCCGTCGCCGTCAGGACGCCGCACCTTTACGATGACGTCAACTTGTACCGGCTGGCGTTGCTCAACAACGGCTTTGACATTACAAACGACCAGCTCCTGAAACGCAGTCTGCTCGCCGACGCCTTGTCATGGCGAACCTGGGAAAGTTTCTATGCCCTGTTTGCTTATCTTTTCCGTGGACGGGCGGCGGTTCCCGTCGTCTCATTTCGCCGCTACGGCCTGGCAATTACACCGCCGCTGATTTCCCATTATCTCATGACCGACGGCAGCTATTTCAACGTTTCCCTGGATGCGGCCGTCGGAGAGCATCGCCTGAATTTCGCTTTCGGCGCCGTCATCGGTTTCGACGCCTCGCAAAAGCAGGGCGTCCGTTTCGGCGTCGCCTCCGGCGCCGTTCATCTGACCGATCGCTGGGCCACGGCGCCGTTTTTATTTTTGAACCGTCGACGGCAAAAGTTCTCCGGCATCTCCCTCGGACTGAGAAATTCGCTTTTATTGACGCAGCGGTTGTCGCTCCTGGTTGATTTCGAATATAACCGAAACGACATCCTGCAAAATGGCGTGCAACTGAAAAAGGACGGCTTTTATTCCACCATTGGCCTGAGGACGACGCTATGAAAAATAGATTCTGATTTTGGATATATTTTTTGTTATATTAAGCCGCTGCCACAAGGGTTCAAGAACTCGAAGAATCAATGAGATGCCTGGATTGTACTGTCTTCCTGTTTTTCAAGTTTATTCTTTAATTGATGATGAGGACGATGATGAGAAATTTGTTTCTTACGGCCATTTTAATAGTATTTTCCAGTTCAATGCTGTCGGCGCAAAACCAGGTCGCCGATACAAAATTCAATCCCAACCGCGGATTTTACAACGCCGCCTTTGATTTGCAGATCACCACGGCCACGTCCGGCGCTTCCATCCGCTACACCCTGGACGGGTCGGCGCCCTCGGAAACGCACGGCGAAATGTATACAGGCCCGATCAATATTTCCAAAACGACAACGGTTCGCGCCCTGGCCTACAAGGAGGGCATGACGCCGACGAACGTCGATGCGCAAACCTACATCTTTCTTGACGACATTGTCAACCAACCCGCCAATCCGCCCGGATTTCCATCCAGATGGTATTCGAGCAGCGGCGATTATGTCGACGCCAAATACGACATGAACCCCGCTTATCCAGACGGCGAGCAGACGATAAAAAACGCCCTCACGGCGCTGCCGACGCTGTCCATAGTCATGGACCCCGACGACCTTTTCGGCGGCGACGGGATTTACAACAACGGCGAACGCGACAACAACTCGCAATGGGAAAAGCCCTGCTCCATCGAGTTCATTTACCCGCAAGACGACTCGCGCAATTTTCAGGTCAATTGCGGCATCCAGCCGCGCAGCCATCGCGCTTCGGAATCCCTAAAACGCGGCTTTCGTTTTGATTTCAAGGCCATTTACGGGCCGACCAAACTGCGCAAAAATATTTTCAAGGATGCCACGGAGACGAGCGCCCCGGCGGTGCAGGAGTTCGACTCGATCATTCTGCGCTCCGGCTATATGGAAAACTATACCGCGAAAATATACAACCCCGCCCTGAACATCTATTTTCGCGACATTATGACGCGCGACGCGCAAATCGCCGTCTCCGGCTACGGCACGCACAACCTTTTTTTCAACGTTTATCTGAACGGTCTTTATTGGGGCGTGTACAATCTTACCGAAGCCTTTGACGAGGACTTTTTAGCGAGCTACCACGGCGGCGCCAAAAATGAATGGTTCATCGCCAAATCCAACGCCGACAGCAACGACGACGGCCAGATTATCGCCGGTTCGCCGCAGCGTTACCAGCAGTTGCTACAACTGTGCGAGCAGGACAACCTGGACGATCCCCTCGTTTACCAACAGGTGAAAGCGCTCATCGATCCGCAACGCTTTGCCGATTATATGATCATCCAAAACTATTTTGCCGTTGGCGACTGGCCGGACAACAACTGGCTGTTTGTGCAGAAAAACAGCGCGCAGCCGGAACCCGGTCTGTTCTTTGTCTGGGACGCCGAGAAAACGCTGCTGGAAAATGACGACCCGCAATCCAACAAACCCGCCTGGTATTCGCCCTACCTGTGGGACGACAGCAATGACGACTATATCAGAAAGGGACTGCAAACGGTTCCGGCGAGAATCTGGAACGCGATGATCAAAAACTCCGATTTTCGCATGACCTTTGCCGAT
This sequence comes from bacterium, assembly GCA_024278645.1. Lineage (GTDB taxonomy): Bacteria > Zhuqueibacterota > Zhuqueibacteria > Residuimicrobiales > Krinioviventaceae > JAJRST01. Next base: position 4,784 of record JAJRST010000478.1, read on the forward strand.
CGCGTCTATAA
>JAJRST010000479.1 GCA_024278645.1 bacterium
TGCCGCGGAAAAATATCAAGGCCCTGTCCGTGTCCGGGCAGCAACACGGGCTGGTCACCCTTGACGCCCAGGGCAACCTGACCCGAAAGACCAGCAAGTTGTGGAATGATTTTTCAACCGGGGAGGAGTGCGATCTGTTGATCGAGGCCGTCGGCGGCGTTGAGGCGATGATTGACGAGGTCGGCAACAGCCAGAGAACCGGATACACGGCCGCCAAAATATTTCACATGGCTCGACACGAGGAGGAGGCCTTTTCCAAAACGAGCACTTGCTTTTTGGTGCACAATTTCATCAACTGGTGGCTTACCGGCGGCAAGGATGGCGGCGTGCGCGTGATGGAGCCCGGCGATGCTTCCGGCATGGCGTTGTGGCATCCGAAAACCGGCCGATGGTCGGAAAAGGTGATGAACGCCATTTCGCCGGCGTTGCAGGAAAAAATACCGCCGCTCAAGCCGTCGGATCAAAGCATTGGAATCATTGGCGCGCGGCTGGCGGAAAAATACGACTTTGATCCATCCTGCAAAATCGATGCGGGATCGGGCGACAATATGTATGGCGCCGTGGGCACGGGCAATGTGGTTCCGGGCATCGTCACCATCAGCCTGGGCACCAGCGGCACGGCTTATACTTATCTGCCGGAGGCCTTTATTGATCGCTCCGGCGAGATCGCCGCCTTTTGCGACAGCACCGGCGCCCATTTGCCGCTTTTGTGCGTTTCCAACCTTGCCAACGGCTACAACCAGGTGCTGTCGCAATACAACTTGTCGCATGACCGGTTTGTCGACATCGTCGAGCAGGTTCCGGTCGGCAACGAGGGGCGGTATCTCATTCCCTGGTACATGGGCGAGCGTACGCCGGACGTGCCGAACGCCGCCCCCGTTTATTTTGGCTTTGCCCTGGATGATTTTACGCGGGAGAATTTATGCCGCGCCGTGCTCGAGGGGCATGTTTTGAATTTGTACGACGGTTTTCGTAAAATGCCCGTCAAAGCGAAGGAGATTCGCTTGACCGGCGGCCTGTCGCAATCGCGGGCATGGCGGCAAACCATTGCGGATGTCTTTGATGCCGAGGTTGTGCCCGTCGAAGGCGAGGGCGCCGCGCTGGGGGCCGCCCTGCACGCGGCCTGGGTGTGGAAAAAAGAGGCGGGGGAAAGCGTCGCCCTCGAACAGCTTGTGGCGCCCTTTGTCGTGCTTTCGGAAGATAAACGCTGCAAACCGGTTGGGGAAAACGTGGCCGTTTACAAGCGAGCGAAAAGCATCTTCAGCAGCCTCAGTCTGCGCCTGCGCGGGTTCAAATCGCCGACGGACCCATTCGCGCAACGCGTGGAAATGCTTTCGTAAGATGATTCTGCCAATTCGTACTATTGTCGTATGATAAATTGAAATTAGCAGAGGAGAAAATGATGCACATGTCGAGAAGACGCTTCAACAAAACCCTGGCTGCCGGTTTCGCAATGGCGATGACGTCCGGGCCAGGTTCGGCGAGAGAGAGTAGAGGCGTCAGACTCGGAGGGCCGGTTTTGGGCACGTTTGAGGATCCGTTTATGTGGGTAAAAGCGCATGTCGACCTGGGGTATCGCGCCGCTTTTTGTCCGCTAAAGTACACGGACTCGCAAGAAAAAAAACATGTTTTCGTCAAAGCCGCCGAGGACGCCGACATTATCATCAGCGAGGTCGGCGCCTGGAGCAATCCGATCAGCCCTGACGACCAAGAACGGCGCAAAGCCATTGAAAAGAACGTCAGCAGCCTGGCGTTGGCGGATGAGATTGGCGCCAAGTGCTGCGTCAACATTGCCGGTTCTCGTGGTCCGTCATGGTCGGGGCCGCACGAGGAAAATTTGAGCAAAGAGACGTTCGATCTTATCGTCGAAACCGTGCGCAAAATCATCGACCAGGTCAAGCCGACGAGAACTTTTTACACCCTGGAAACCATGCCCTACACCATTCCGGATTCGCCGGAATCCTATCTGAAACTGATCAAGGCGGTCGACCGTCCGCAATTCGGCTGCCACTTTGATCCGGTCAATTTAATTTCATCCCCCCGGCGTTATTTCTACAACAGCAAGCTGATCAAGGACAGCTTTGAACTTTTGGGACCCTATATCAAAAGCTGTCATGCCAAGGACATTATCCTGCGCGACAAGCTCACCGTGCACCTGGATGAAATCAGGCCCGGCCTCGGCTACCTGGACTATCGTGTTTTCCTGCGCGAGTTAAGCAAGCTCCCCGAGGACGTCCCCTTGATGCTTGAGCACCTGAAAACGCCGGATGAGTATAAACGCGCCGCGGACTATATTCGCCGAACCGGGGAAGAAGAGGGCATGGCGATTCTTTAAAAGATAAAAGTATCGTACCAAAAGTAAAAATGATCCGGGGGTTGAAATAAAGTGGGATCATATTTCCGACTTTGGCGTTACAGTGGGGACGACGCGCTCGCCAATGATTCCTGAAGAAAAGAATCTTGTTCGATAGGACAAGATTTTTCTTGATTCGAATTCGAAAAATATTTATCTTTAGAGGCTTAAAGCCACCTTAGCTCAGTTGGTAGAGCGGCTCACTCGTAATGAGCAGGTCGTCAGTTCGAATCTGACAGGTGGCTCTTTTTTTTACAAGGATGACAATCGCCTATGAAAAGAGCAGCATTTCTGATCCTCTCGTTCTCACTGGCCGGTCTGCTTTCGGCCGGCACGCCTGCAACATCGGGATTTCAATTTTTAAAGATGCAAGTCGGCGCTCGCGCCGCGGCCATGGGTGGCGCCTTTTTAGCGGTGCCCGGCGACGTGAATTCTCTTTTTTACAACCCGGCCGGCATCGCCTCCATCACCTCAAAGGCGGCGTCCTTTTCCTATCATGATGATTTGCTCGATTTCAATTCCGGCTTTATCGGCTATGTGCACCCCGGCATTGGCCCCGGCGCCGTCGGCGTTTCGGTGCTGTATCGCGATTACGGCAGCTTTGATCGCACGGACGTCAGCGGTCAGGAATTGGGAACCTTTGGCGCCAACAGCATTGCTTTTGCCGCTTCCTACGGCATGTCGCCCATGAAAAACATGCTCGTCGGCGGCAGCGTCAAATACATTCGCGGCGCCATCGACGTCTATTCGGCGGATGCCGTTGCTGTCGACGCCGGCGTCATGTACAGCATCCCCGGTCAGCAACTGACTTTCGCCGCCGGCCTGTTTAACGCCGGCGCTTCGATGAGCGCTTTCATCAGCGAAGAGTATGATTTGCCGATGCAGCTACGCGTCGGGTTGTCCAAGGCTTTGGCGCATTTGCCTTTGCTGATTGGGCTTAACGTTTACAAATACAATGACGAACCCTGGTACTTTACCCTGGGCGGCGAGTTCACCCTGACGCCAAATCTGTTCTTGCGTTTGGGATATGATTCCTACGGCCGCGACCTGGACGTCGATTCGTCCAAGGATACGCTTGCCGGCGCGGCTATCGGCGTGGGATTTTTATGGCAGAATATTTCTTTCGATTATGCCTATTCATCGCTGGGAGCGCTTGGCTCGCTAAATCGTTTTACCATTTCCGGTCGCTTTTAGAAATTGAAAATCCGCCTTTTTAAGCGGATTTTTTTGTGTCAACTTGTTGTTAATCTGTAAATAATCATTGATTTGTTTGAATAAATTGTTATTTTTTGACTGTTGGTTTTATTATCGGCGAGGAATCGATCATGCGAAAGTCAATTATTACATTGATCATTTTGCTGACGCCGCTGCTTGCATCGGCACAGTTCAAAACGCAGGCAAAGTCGATGCCGTTATCCGATCGTTTGAAAAGCGGACAGACCGGCAGCTTTGGAATTTTAGGTTTGGACCCCTCGCGGTTTTCCATGCAGCACTCTTATTCCATGAGCTATGCCTCGATCGGCGGAAAAGGCTTTACCCAGGGCCTGTATCTCAATACAATGACCTATCAGTTTTCCATTCCGTTGACGGTCTCTTTACAGCTTGGGATGGCCCACAATCCGCTGCAAGGCGCCAATACGGCATCGATTCTGCAAAACGGTTTTTTCGTGTCCGGCGCTCAAATTCGCTACCAGCCGTCGAAAAACACGGTTTTGCAATTTAATTTTCAGCAGACGCCCTATCAAAGCTTCCCTGGCTATTACGGGATGTACGATTCCGGTTCCGACTGGTTTGAATAACATTTATAGGGGAGACAAAGTGACCCGAAGCAAGTCGCAGTCAAGTCGTCGTCGAAGCGCTTCTATAAAGAAAAAAAGATCGCCGGCGAACTTTAATCTGAACATCAAGCCCTCAACAGTGGCGATTTACCTGTTGGTGTTTGTGAACAGCGTGCTCATCTTTTCATCGGCGCACAAACTGTTTCAAAAAGCCGTCGACGTCTCCATTCCCGCGGCCGAAGAGTCGCCGCTAAGGATAGAAGTCCTGAACGGCTGCGGCGTCAGCAATGTCGCCAACAAGTTGTCCAATAATTTAACATATCACAATTACCAGGTCGTTGGCGCCGGCAATGCCGATCACTGGAATTATGAGCATACCATCCTTATCGACCTTGGCAGCTATAAGGAAAAATCGATTGAAAAATTACGCAAAGACCTCGGCATCGGCAAGGACGACGTCTATCTGTTGCGCGAGGAATCGGACGCCGACGTCAGAATTATCATCGGAAAGGATTTTCAGGCACTGAAAATTTTCGATGCAATACCTTAACTTTACTTTCCCTCAGCGAATATAAAAATGTCCCTTCTTTTTTATGTTGTGTATAACGTCATTCGGGTCCCGCTCTTTTTTACTGCGAAAATTGTGGGACTTTTTAATGCCAAAGTCGGGGAGACCATAAAAGGGCGCAAAGGTCTCTTTGCCTCGCTGGCCGGGCAGATGGCGGTCATACCGGCGGACGCCCCGCGTTTGTGGATTCATGCCTCTTCCATGGGCGAGTATGAGCAGGCATTGCCGCTGGTCAACGAATTGCTGGAACGCCGCCCCAACGCCTGGGTCGTTTTGACCCTGTTCTCGCCGTCGGTCTATAAACATATCAAAGCGACGGCGGAGCGCACCATCGCCATCTACCTGCCTTTTGATTCGCCCGTCAATGTCAAGCGATTCATTCGCCTGGTCAAGCCGTCCGTGCACGTCATCATTCGCCATGATATCTGGCCGAATTATCAATGGCGCCTGCGGCGCGGCAACATTCCCTCGATCCTGGCGGACGCCAGCATCTCGGACAAACGGCTGAAATCCGCGAACACATTTAAGCGCCTTTACAGGCAAGTCTACTACACCTTTTCCGCCATTTGCGCCGTTTCCGATGTGAACGCCGAGCGAATCAAAGTGGTCTTTCCGCGGCCCGGGGATATCCACGTTTGCGGCGATACAAGATATGATCGCGTTCGTGAACGCGCCAGGGACACGACAAGGATCGAACGCCTGCAAAAATCCGGCGCATTTGTGCATCGGCGCTGCCTGGTCGTCGGCAGCAGTTGGCCGGAGGATGAAGCGGTGATTTTCCCGGCGATTGCAAAAGCCTTGCAGCAATTCGAGGATTTTTCCGTAATTATAGCACCGCATGAAATTACTACGGAGCACCTGAAGAGCATTGAAAAATTCTTTGCCGACAACGGAACGTCGTTGCTTCGCCTGAGCCGGTTTGAAAAAGAGGGCGACGCCTTCTTTCGCGTGCTCGTCGTCGACCGTATCGGACTGCTTGCCAATCTTTATGCACTTGGCGGCATCGCCTATGTGGGCGGCGCCTTTGGCGTTGGCGTGCACAGCGTCCTGGAGCCTGCCGCGCATGGCGTTTGGGTCAGTTTCGGGCCGCGCCATCTCAATTCCCCGGAGGCCAAAGAGATGGCGAAAACAGTCGGCGCGCCTGTTGCCACGGCAGAAGAGTTTGAACGTTTTTTAATGAAAGCTTTAAAAGACCCCGAGTACGCCGCTCGCCAGGGTCAATTGACGCTGGACTACATGCGTGAAAATTTTGGGGCAAGCAGCAAGACTGCGGATGTAATCGAGAAATATCTATCATAAAAAGAGTTAACAGGAGCTATTCTACTATGGATGAACTGCAAGCCGTACAGTGGCATAACGGCAAAGTGCGATTATTGGATCAAACAAAATTACCTCAAGAGTTGGTTTTATTAGAAATATCCGATTATCATGGCGTTGTAAAGTCAATAAATTCCCTGGCTGTTCGCGGAGCGCCGGCCATCGGCGTGGCCGCCGCATTTGGCGTGGTGCTGGCCGTTTGTAATGCGGATGAAGTGGATCGCGCGGGATTTATCACACGCGCCAACCAAGCCATTGATGCGCTGAAACAGACGCGCCCCACGGCAAAGAACTTGTTTTGGGCGTTGGAAAAAATGCGCAACGCCATGTCCAAAAATCTCAACAAGCCTTTGCGCGAGGTCAAGAATGCCATGCTGCGCCAGGCGCAGGATATCTTGAATGATGATATTGCACGGTGCAAAAAGATCGGCGAGCACGGCGCCGGGTTGATCCCCTTCCGCTGCACCGTGCTGACTCATTGCAACGCCGGCGCCCTGGCCACCGGCGGTTTTGGCACGGCGTTGGGAATTGTACGCGCGGCCATTGAACAGGGGAAAAAAATCAAGGTTTTTGCCGACGAAACGCGGCCCTTGCTGCAGGGCGCTCGCTTGACCACCTTTGAATTAATGGAAGACGATATCGACGTCACTCTCATTACCGACAGTATGGCCGCTTATGTCATTAAAAAAGGACTCGTGCAGGTCGTCGTCGTTGGCGCCGATCGCATCGCTCGAAACGGCGATGTGGCCAATAAAATCGGCACCTACGGCCTGGCCATTCTGGCCAAGGAGCACAAAATACCGTTTGTCGTGGCGGCGCCGTTGTCGACATTCGACCCGGACACCGAGAGCGGCGATGATATCCGGATCGAAGAGCGGGATGCGGATGAAGTGCGCCGCATCGGCGATGTTTTAATCGCGCCGGAAGATGTTCAGGTTTTCAACCCGGCCTTTGATGTGACGCCGAATGAACTTATCTCGGCTCTTGTTTCGGAGCGGGGCGTGGTGAGGTTTCCAAACGAGGAAAAGCTAAAAGACTGGCTAAAATAAAACTTGCGAAAATATTAATTATAACTTATATTTACAGGTTAATTCTCTCAGATTGAATAATTCAAAGGAGATTCAAAGAATGAAACCACGTTTGTTGGTGTTGGCAGCCCTGATGGTCAGCTTTGTTGTGATTTTTACTGCATGTCAGACAAAGGAGGTGACTTCAGCCAAAGTTTATATCCAACAAGATAATTGGGACAAGGCCATAGAGCAGCTCGAAATGGCCGTCGAACTGTATCCGAACGACGCGGAAGCCCATTATCTTCTCGGCGAAGGTATGGCCCAAAAGCAGAATTGGGAGCGCATGAATGAAGAGTTTGAAAAGTCGTTAAAAATAGCCCCCACTTTTGAAGCACAGATTAAAAGTACACGCGAAAAGAACTGGGTCAATCAATTCAACGCCGGCGTCGGCAAGTTGAACAAGAACGACGTCGAAGGCGCCATTAAGAGTTTCGAGACCGCGGTGCTTATCAACCCGAACCGCGTGGAAGCCTACAAGACGTTGGGCATCGCCTATACGAGAATGGATGATCTCGAAAAGGCAAAAGAGAATTTCAAAAAAGTGCTCGAGCTGGAGCCGGACAACAAGGACGCCATCAACGGTCTGGCCGCGATCTATTTCCAGTTGAAATAATACCAACAAGTGGTTGACCTGGAAAGGAAGGCGCTGGAGATCGATCCCGAAGACAAGGACGCCATCGCCAACCTGGCTCTTGCCTACGATTTTCTCGGCCAGCGCGATGAGGCGCTCGCCACCTATACACGCGCCTTGGAAAAAAATCCCGGCGATAAGGATTTGCTCTTTAACCTGGCGCGGCTGCACTTTCTGGGCGGCGAATATGACAAGGCTGTTGAACTGTTTAACAGAGTTCTGGAAGCAAGCCCCGATGATTATGACGCCAATCTCCAGGTCGGCAACGCCTATCTGAGCATGGCGGACGAGTTTCGCAAAAAACTTGTCGAGAAGGAAAATGCAGGGCAGGATATAACCGAAGACGAACGCGACCAATTGATGGATTTTTATAAAAAGGCCATTCCCTACCTGGAAAAGGCTGTTGAAATTGGCGAGAACAATGAAAATGTTACCGTGAGCTCGGGCGTCTATAATAATCTTGGCATTGCTTATATCAATGTCGGCGAGCGCGAAAAAGGCGAGCTTAATTTTAAAAAGGCGGAAGAAACGCAGTAAAAAGTTTTGCACCACAATAAAAAAAGCCCCGCCGTTGTCGGGGCTTTTTTATATGGCGCCATCGATATTTTAGTCAGACCATGACGGATGAAAGAATGTCTCATCGCAAAGCATCACAAAATTATGACGATGTAATCGAACGCATTAAAAAAAAAGGCAACGTGCCGGAGCATGTCGGCATCATCATGGACGGCAACGGGCGCTGGGCCAAACAGCGCGGCTTGCCGCGCACCGAGGGCCACAAAGCCGGCATCGACTCTGTTCGTGCGGTGGTAGAAGCCGCCGGCGAAATCGGCGTCAAGGCGCTCACCTTGTATACCTTTTCATCCGAGAACTGGAAGCGCCCAAAATCGGAAGTGTCCGCCCTGATGTCTTTGCTGGTGCAGACGATCCGAAAAGAGATAAACGATCTGGAAAAGAAAAACGTACGCCTTATGGCCATCGGCGATGTTGACGCCCTGCCTTATGCGCCGCGTATGGGCATCAAAAACACCATAAAGCGGTTGAGCAAGAACACGGGCCTTATTTTAAATCTTGCACTAAGCTACGGCAGTCGACAGGAAATCATTCAGGCGGTAAAACAAATCGGCAGGAAAATACAGTCCGGCGTTCTCGACCCGGATGATATTAATGAAGAGCTTTTTAGTCAACATTTACAAACCTACGCCATTGGAGATCCCGCATTTATCATTCGCACAAGCGGTGAAATGAGAATCAGCAATTTTCTGCTTTGGCAAATTGCTTATTCCGAGCTATATGTCACCCCAACCCTCTGGCCGGATTTTGGAAAAAAGGAGTTCTTTCAGGCGATCGAAGATTACCAACGAAGAGAGAGGCGTTTTGGCAAGGTAAGCGAACAGCTTGAATTGTAACATTGTAACTTTTGACCAAATAGTGCGCTAAACTTATAATTTAACGAAAAAATATTCACAAGCATTTTTCAAACAAATTGCTATATTTACTGTAGCCCGGCGCAAAACCACGAATAACCTTGAAAATGCATCCGTCCTTTTCAGGGTTATTCATGATTTTTTTGTCGCCAAAGGCCGCGGCAGAGAGGCCATTTCAAAAAATAAAATGTCGATTTGTTTCATGCCTTTGGCAAAGCGACCGGATACACAACGGCGATTACGGAACTTTGTGTAGATAAAAACGTTATTGCAGTTGCCCGGATGCACAGCCGCAAAGCATGAAATGCAAAAGGATAGGATTTGCGAAAGCGAAAATGGGCTTTATTTGCTTTTATTTTCTTGATCGCCTCGATCTTTCTCTCGTTGGAAGGATGGCGGTTTTTAAAAGCAAACGAAAAGCTCAAAAAATATATTCTGACTGAATTTCGTCCGATACTGGGCGAGCAGTTGCATATTTCCAAAGTGCATGTCAGCTTTGGCAACATTCACATAAAGGGAGTGGACTATCCTCTACCCGACAACAGATCCTATGTGCACATAAAGAACTTGAGACTGGGCTACAATTTTTTTAATCTGCTGATCAGGGGGTTTGACCTGCAATACATCTCCCAGGATGTGTTGTTCGAGGAGCCTGTTTTTTATTTGAACGCGCGCCTGGATACCATGATGGTAGCCGACCGGGACTCTGAAAAACGCCGGGTCGCTGTGCTGCCGCAATTACATCTCGAATCGCAATTAAAAGAACTTGATCTGTTCAGCCACATTACCCTTAACAAGGGTAAAATACTATATTCCGAAAACGACAGCGTCGCCATCACCCTGGCGCACTCTCTGCGGGGCGGCATTTTTCGCAACTCCGGAGACTCGGTCTTTATTTATCTCGACGGCGCCTTTTTAAACTCGAAAGAACAAAATATAAAAATTATCGGCCGCGGCTCATTAAAGACAAACAAGCTCGCCATCCTTGAGGCTTCACTTGATAATTATGACTTGAAGAACGGATTGCCATTCGTCGACAAAGATGTGCTGGAGACGGTAAACGGCAGAATTGACGGCTCTTTTGTCATCAAACAAAATCCAAAGAGCGATGCGTACGAGCTTGCCGGAGAATTCACCCTTTTGGATGGCGCTGCAAACCTGTTCGATGGCCAGGTGCTGCTCTCCGATATTTACTCCGATCTGATCCTGCAAAAGGGTTCTCTCTATGTGGAAAATGCTGCTTTTAGGATCAATGATTCCCCCGCTTCTTTCAGCGGTCGCGTTTTAAATATAAGGGAGCCGAATCTTGATCTAAGCATCGCCGCCGACAGTTTGAATGTATCAGAACTGGCAAGCGTCATCTATCCTGATGGCGGCGATAAAGTCGAGGGCGTCTCTTCCGTCGCATTATCAATGACCGGCCCTGTTCATGATATTAAGGTTCGAGGGCGCCTCTCTTCGCCCGGCCTGAGAGCAAAGGGCGCCTCTTTGCAAAGCGTGGACGTACGCCTTGAATATTATAGAAAAAAATTAAAGGTTAATCGCTGTTCGTTTATATTGGAAAATAACAAGTTGAGCCTATCCGGCATTGTGGATTATAATTCACCCCAAAGGAGGATAGACGGCGTTTTAAACGCTGACGGCGATTGGCGACACCTGTTGCGTTCTCTTGATATCGATTCATCCGTTTCCATCCCCGTTCATTTACGCGCCAAAGTGAGCGGAACTTTGGATGCGCCTGTTGCTACAGGCGCCCTGGCTCTGAAAATTCAATCCCCGTTTACAGACACTCTTGCCCTCGACGCGGCCGTCTCATTTCATGAACAGCAGTTAACCATGCAGACGCCGAAAACGCCCGGGCTTTGTCCCTGCAAGCAACGCTGGACTGGCGACGCTCTCCGTTCATATTTGATTTAAAGATCGATAGAATGGATGATCTTTTTTATTCGTTGTGGCGTCTGCCGCAGCGTCGATTCGTTCAGGACAATTTTGCCGCTTCCCTGTATGTGCACGGCAATGCGACACAAATGCTCATCCGGGCCACTATCGACAGGTTGGAATACGGATTTGAAGAACGCCCCCTTTTGCAGGCAACCGCCAACCTGGATCGTACAAAAAACACGCTGAAAACGAACGGCCGTTTCATCCTGCATCCGGACAGCCCCTCGGCGATGGGCGGAGAGTTTGATTTTATTGCCGATGAGGACCTGTTGTCCTTGCGTCGATTCAATTTCGGCGACCAATTGTCCGGCTCGGTGACGGCACATCTCACGGATGAAAAAACGCTTTCCGGGGAGATTATCGCCAACTCGCTTGATGTGGCGCGGGTTTTTGGCGTTGCCGACTCTTCTTTTGCCGGGTTTGTCGACATGAAAATTTCATTGCTCGGCGCCCCGGATGCACCGCGGGTTGGCGGCTTTGTCAACCTGAAAAGCGTACGCTACCGCGAAATGGGCGTTTATGATGCTTTCGCCTACTTTGACATGGATTCCACCGGCTTTAATTTGCAAAAACTTTTGCTCAACCAGGGGGAGGCCACGCTCCTGTATGCCAACGGTGTGTACAACCGTTTGGCGGACAGCCTGGATTTCTCCATCAAAGGCGCCGGGTTCGACGCCGCCGATTTTTATGGCGCATCCGATAAA